>NZ_CP058278.1:2107186-2408213 GCF_013389455.1 Flavobacterium inviolabile
TTATGGGTTATGTTATTGGTAAACAAATTGCAAACAGACGCATTACTAAAATAGCAAAAGATAATGTGACAGCAATGGTTAAAAAACCTTATAAAATCGATTATCAGATAAACCGGATTAATCACACCACTTTAGTAGGCGCAACAGTAACATTTTAAATTTTCCAAATGAATAAGGTAATCGTGAGTATAATAATGGCTTTAATAGCTTTCTCATCTACAGCTCAAACATTAAATGAAACAGACACTCTAAGTAAAAAGACCCCTGAAAATTTAGCGTTTAATTACAAACAATTATTAATTCCTGCTGTTTTAATTGGCTATGGAGCCATTGGTTTACAGAATGATGGTTTACAAAAATTAAATCGAAACATCAGAAGCAGAGTTATGAAGGACATCGATAAGAGAATAACGGTCGATGATTTTTCTCAATATACTCCGGCATTGTCTGTTTATGTGCTTAATAATCTGAACATAAAAGGGAAAAACAACTTGCAGAACAGAAGTGTAATCCTTGGTACATCAATGCTAATAATTTTTACTTCTGTAACCGCATTAAAACGCTGTACAAACATAGACAGACCGGACGATACCCGGTATGCATTCCCGTCTGGTCATACAGCAATAGCTTTTGCAGGAGCAGAATTTTTATTTCAGGAATACAAAGACAAATCCTGTTGGTATGGCGTAGCGGGCTATGGCGTAGCATCAATAACAGGAGCATTCCGGATTTACAATAACAAGCATTGGCTAACAGATGTTACAGCAGGTGCTGGCATAGGCATTTTAAGCACCAAACTTGCATATTGGGTAAACCCTTTTTTAAACGAACATATATTCAAAACCGGTTCAAAAAATACGACTGCGATGTTTACACCTTATTATGATGGTAAACAAATGGGGGGTGCCTTGGCGGTTACTTTTTAAACGAAATCCTGAAAATATTTGTTTTCAGGATTTTATTAAAAAATCATAAATCACGTTTTCCCAACCGACTGGCCAACAGGTTAACTGCTGCTTCCAGTTCCCGTTCGTCCATTGAGGCAAAGCCAAAACGAAAGGCATTTAATTCGCTGTCGGTTCGGATTATTTTTAATTTCCCGCTCTGTTGAAGATCATCTACAGAGAAATCTTTTTGAAGCATAATCCAGACCGCCATACCTCCCGATGGCAGTGAGTAGGTAACATGCCCGGATAATCTGTTTCGCAGTAATTCATCTAAAAAATCCCTGCGTTGGTGGTACATTTTTTTAGCTTTATTCAGATGCCGTTTGAGTTCACCTTCCTTAATCAGCATGGCCAGGGCATTTTGCATATAGCCGTCACCGCCCACATCTATGATCTTCCGGAGGGCAGTACATTGTGCTACAAAATTTTTCGGAGCGACCATAAATCCGATTCGCAATGAAGGATCCAGGATCTTGGAAAATGAACCGATATAAATCACATTCCCCTGATGATGTGCACTTGCCAACGGCAGGTAAGGAGACGAAGCATAATGGTAGTCGTAATCGTAATCGTCTTCGATGATCACAAATGAAAACCTTGCGGAAAGCTCCAGCAGTTTCATCCGCCGTTCCACACTCAATGTTACCGTTGTCGGGTAATGATGGTGCGGAATTACATATACCGCACTAATTTTTTCCTTTTTACAGAGCTGTTCAATCTTATCGGTATCGATGCCCTCTTTGTCCACAGGTACCTCAATGAGTGTTGCACCGGTTTCGGCAAAGGTTTTGTTGGCTACACCATAATTCGGTTTGCCGACGATAATCGCTGACTGGCTGTTTAGAAGCAATTGTGCCGCAAGATAAATGCTCATTTGCGCCCCGTGCGTAATCAGGATATTATCGGCCGAAATATTCAAACCTCTGGTAACGGACAGGTAATGAACCAGTTCTTCCCGGAGTTTTAGCGTGCCTTGTGCCGTGCCGATATGCGCATTTTTGATGGCATAGGTCCGGGAAGTAAGCAGGCGGTATGTTTTCAATAAATCAGAAATAGGGGAAAGGCGGACATCAGGATGCCCGTCGTCTATGATGACTTCAGGAATACCATTTTCCGAAGGGACATGCGGATCAATTATCCGATAGGGAACATTCAGTTCATTGTCATAGGAAAATCCGGTTTTATTTTCATTCCACTTTTTAGGCTGGAGCAACGGAAGATTTTCGGCTACCGTTACATACCTTCTCGGATAGACCGTGATCCATTCCTGGGCTTCCAGTTCATCATAGGCCGCGATGACTGTTTTGCGGTGTACATGCAGCAGTGCTGCCAGTTCACGGCTACTTGGCAAATGTGTTCCGGGTTTTAAAACACCGTTTCTGATGGCATCAATTATCGCAAAAGCAACCTGCTTGTAAACTGAGACTTTACTTTTTTTGTCAAGGATGATTATATGTTCAAATGGAAACATTCTGGACTACCTGTTATATTAAAACTGGATTGCAAATATAGTCCAATAGCGTTATACGTTTGCACTATCATTTTAAAAATAGTTACAAGCAATGCATTACAACATCAAAAAAGCCAGTCTGGAAGACCTGGAAGCGTCAGCCGGATTATTCAATCTTTACCGTATTTTTTACCGCCAGGAATCAGATGTCGAAAAAGGGAAAGCATTCCTGAAAGAACGATTCTTAAACAGCGAATCGGATATTTTCTTAGCAATTGCCGATGGCAGGGCAGTGGGCTTTGTGCAGTTATACAAATTGTTTCATTATACCAAACTGCAAAAACAGTGGTTGTTAAGTGATTTGTTTGTCCATCCGGACTATAGAGGAAAGGGCATATCGGTGGCATTAATAGACCGCAGTAAGCAATGGTGTGAAGAAACAGGTGCATGCGGACTGATGCTGGAAACCGAAAAAACAAATGCTATCGGTAATCAGCTTTATCCGCGTTGCGGATTCGAGTATGACGGCTTGCACAACTACTACCATTGGTGGAAATAACAGGCTGTACGGTAAGTCCAAACAGCTTACCGTTTTAACAGGTCGGATGGCTGAGCGGTCAGGCAAGGGTACGCAATACCTTTTACAGTGGTTCGAATCCATTTCCGGCCTCCATGATAAAATCTTAAAAAATGGAAAATCAAATCATAACGAATATTGATGAAATTTTAGAACGGATCGCCAAGGTCTGTATCCGAACCGGCAGAAATCCTGAGGAGGTAAAGTTGTTATTAGCGACCAAAACCGTCGCTGCCGATCGTATTAAAATTGCTTTACAGCACGGACAAGCGCTGATCGCTGAAAACAAAGTGCAGGAACTCAAAGAAAAGTATGAAGTGTTAAAACACGTTCCGCATACCTCACATTTTATCGGGCATTTGCAAACCAATAAAATCAAAGATATCCTGAAATACAATGTTTCCTGTATCCAGTCGCTTGATCGTCTGGATTTAGCCGAAAAACTGCATCACAGACTACAGCTTGAAAACAGCAGTATCGAAGTACTGATACAGGTCAATACATCAAACGAGGAGAGTAAGTTTGGTGTTCATCCGGCAGATGCGATCGGATTGATCCGGCAGGTAGCCCAATTTGAAACCCTGAAAATTAAAGGCTTGATGACTATTGGCTTGTTCAGTGCCGAAACCGAAAAAGTACGTACTTGCTTCCGACTGCTTAAAAACATTCAGCAGCAAATTAGCGCTTTGGCTATTCCTGATGTAGCAATGACGGAATTATCTATGGGAATGAGTAACGATCTGGAAACCGCCATTGAAGAAGGGGCTACCATCGTGAGGGTTGGTACGGCAATTTTCGGGCAAAGATTATATCCCGATAGTTACTATTGGAATGAAGGGAAAAGCTTGTAGGTTATTGCTTAACATCAATTAACTTTACACTGAAGTTTATCAAATTAATGACAGACATTTTTCCAGATCAGTTAAAAACGCTGTAACATTAAAATTTTTCATTTTTTTATCATTAAGAATTTCTTTTGATTGGTTTAATAGCTCATCAAATAATACGTAGTATTTTTCTTGAATGTTGAGTTGGAAAAAAAGCGCAAATTCAAGTTTAATTTAATACTCAACTGCTGCTTCTTTTTTCAAAATTTTTAGAGGTCTTACTTTAAAAAAAGGTTCAAATTCCTTTGATACACAAATGATATTGATGTAAATTTTATTTACATCTAAACTATACTTCTTTTGCGTAAAGAAATTACTAAAATTATTATTTAAAGTATTCGTTATTAATAATGTTTCTTCAAAATTAAATTCTCTTGAAAATTGTGCTCCAATACTAAACCGCATAATATTGTTGTCTAAATATTTTATTTAAAAAGTAATACTACTAAAATTATAATCATAAAAATCAACATAAGAAATGCCCTTAAAGAAAAGGTATTGCTATAAACGGACTTTTTATCTTCCCAAACAATACGTTTCTTAATCATATATAATAATATGCAAACACATATTATCAAGAATGTAAATACAATAATTTTATTAGTCATAGTTATGGCTTATATAGTGCTACTAAATTATTTCTTTCATGGTTTATTACTTTTAACTTTTACATACTCAGAGATATTCTTTTTGCATACAAAATAATAATAGTACCTGGCTCTTTCGTCCGTTTTTATGATTGGAATTTCGTCTTCAGAAACAAACAATCCTCTTTCTTTTTTTATCAAAGTTGAATCCATCAATTTGTATTTTGTTAATACATCAATTAATCCTTTTGATATAATGGAATCGTTATCGTGCCATAAATAAAGTCTTTTTTTATACTCTACATAACTAGTTGGGAATGATTTTGTTTTACCATTTATAGTATCAGATTGTTTTGGAGTATACCATTTTCTTTCATTAAAAACAAAAGCGTATAATTTATCTGAAGATTTTAATTCAGTAATTTCATATATAGATTCTATCTTGTTATTCTTTGTTTTGGTAAAATCGATGATAATGTTTTTGATTGCATCCTCTTTTCTCTCTCCTTTTATCATGTAAGCATTGGCACATGATATTGAAATCAGGGTAATTAATGTAGCGCTAATAATTTTTTTCATATCAATATGGTTATGATAAATAAAATCTGTTATTCCTGTATATTATCTGAATTGATAAAATAATAGGAAAGCATATACATAAGGCGAAAAACGTCTGGATTTCTCTGCTAATGGATCAATATTCATCTATCTGCCAATCACAGGGTCGTAATTACGTACTTCATATAAGCCTTAATCCATCCTTTATTATTACTAAATACAATTGAAACGGGCTGTGATTGGTTGTTTATTCACACAAATTACATATTCGTACAATCTGATAACTTTTGAACAAAGTCCTTCAATAGTCAACGAAACTTATATTATGAAAATAATATATATAAATCTACCTGCGTAATATATTAAATATATTAAAAAAGGGATTGTTAGGAATAGATATCTTATTTGAAATTTAAACCCATTCTTTATATAATCTATAAAAACATACAATGAAAAATATGATGTTAATAAGAAAATAGGAATAAACAGAATCCAATTGATAAAGCCTGATACACCTCTGAGTAATTTACTTTGATTTTCAGGCATTAAAATTGAAATTATATTAATTAAAACTAAAATAGTAAAGCCTATAAACGCATAATAAGAAAATTTTATTGATCTTTTTTTCATTTATTAAAATAGTATCCATTTTTAATTGCTCTTTGGTCTTCTTTCGAATCAAAACCTCTGAGTGCTTCATTAGCATTTGGATCTAATTTTATTGACCTGCAGTAAAACTCATTCAGAGTCATCCAATTACAACATCACTTTTATCATTTGACAAATGAAAAAAAGAAAAAAAATAAGACCTGGAAAACTGAGTGTCAAAAAAATAAATCTATTTTTTGTTCTTCCTTGTATTAAAAAAACGATACTCTTTAATGAAAAAAAGACCGATAGTAATAACGCAGGGTAAAATATTAAAGAATTAATGATAGTGAAATATTTCCTATAATAATCTTGATAACAAAATACCTGTAAAAAGTAAAGCAATATGGCAATTACAAAGAAAAATAAAGAAAGAATTACACTTTTTTTCATATTAAAACGTATGATTAACTTTTATTGTTACAATCTATCTTGTTCGGTATAAATATCAGATGAACAACGATTATTAACATTTCGATCTGCTATATAAATATCAAAAATTCTATTTTCTATTTTTAATTTTTTTTAAAATCCTTTTGTAACTAATTCTTCTATTTTCTGTTTCAATTCTTTTTCATTAAGGGGTATTTCATAAAAACTTTCAATAAAAGTTTTACAACTGTTCTCATAGTTTTACTGTTAATATGGCCGGCGTTATGTTATAAACATAGTGTCGTTATTATTGTTTCTGATGTTAAATTACTGGGTAAAACGTTTTAATCTTTGTGATTTTAATGGTTTTAAAATTCGATTCAAGGATCGCTTCAATCTTATCAGAAAACAAACAAGTTATTATGATTTGCTCATCGTCTTTCAATATGATTTTTGCATAATGGTAATTCTCAAATGCAAATTGACTATAGCCACTTTTTTGGAGTCTATTTGCAGTCATAAAAAACACAATTTCATTTATACTATCAATCTTAATCTCTCTTTTGATATTGTTTTTCTTTATTGTCAATCCTGATTTCTCTATTTCATAAGTAACGCCTTTACTGTTTTCATAATAATTGTAATGTAAATACAATACAGGTAACATAAAAAGCACAAAAAAAAGGATAAGCAAGTAAACTAAAGTTTTATTGGAAAAATCATCATAAAAGTAAAGCGCTAAACCCAAAAAGACTACCGAAGTAAAAATCAAAATTATCAGCATTTTTAAATGCTTAAAAAGTGTTAACGATAATTCCATGTTTTTTTATTTAAAGTTTAAAATTCCTTTTCCTTGTTTATCATACGGTATAATTATGAACAAATTTTACAAATTCAATTATTTTATAAAGCCTTCTGAATTAACATTATATCCTAAAATTTTTACTTTGTTGTTTTCTTTTATCATAGAAATTTTTTCCTCAGCAGTATAATTGGAATAAACAACCTTATAAGTTAGCAAATATTCTGTTTTGGAATCCGTACCTTTAAGACTTGTCGTTTTCCAATCCAAAAGCGTTAAATCTTTGTATTCACCTAATTTTTTCTCTTTGGCGTTTAAGAATTCTAAAAATTGATCTTTTGAGGCAACTTTATAAAAATCAGTACTCATAAGATTGAGAACTGATTTATATTCTTTTCTGGAAGTATAGAGATACAATAATCCGGCAACGGATTCAGCATCTTGCTTGTCTTGTAATTCATTATCATTTTTAACATTAGCACTAAAATTGCATGATGTTAACACTGATACCAATAAAATCGTTATAACGAATAGCTTTCTCATAAATTTATTTATAAATTTTACCGTCACATTCCCAATTAAAAGATAGTATTGTATCTTTTTTATGAATATAAAATACTAATTCTTCCTTTTTCTTTATAATTGTGTCTCCTTTATCAAGATATTTATAGTAAGTACAAAACCATCTGTTTTCTTGCTTATACAGCGTATCTTTATTGGTTTTTAAACTTTTTCCTTCAACTTCAAAATTATATACAGAAGTACTATCAACAAGATTTTTAACGATTAAAAGACACTCATAATCTTTTTTTATATGTGATAATTTTTCACAGTCTATTTTTTCACATGAGAAAAATTGACAACAAACAAAAAGACATATTATTTTTTTCATCTTAATAGCTATTTAGGTAAAATACAGAATATAACATTAGGAGATCATTTAATTTCTCTTTCCCAAACTTGACCTTTCCATTGTAGTTTATTCTTGTCTTTAATATAAATTAATTCTTGATATGGTTCAAATTCCAAAAAGCATCTGTCAAAATATGGTAATGTAATCGTCAAACAGTTATATTTTTCAGTATCTATATACTCTTCAAAAATTGAAAACAATATTCTTCCTCTGTAAAGTGCAGTTCCTGAAACATCGGCATCCATACTAAAACGGATCAGATTAGCAGTGATTTTTCTATCCCATAAATGCATTGACTTAGGTATAGCCATAAATGTTTTGTTAGTTTTGACAGACTTACTGTTATTGTTGTTAAAATGAAAGTTGAGCCTGACAGGATGATAATCAGAGGGAAAGTTTACCTGAATATATAGACTATCCTGTGAAAATTTGTTTTCTTTCTTTAAATCATACTCAAAGCCCTTTTGTTTCAGATACTTGTCTTCACTGTTTAATTCAAGAAGATCATTGGACAAAACAGTCCATTTGCCTTTGGATGCTATTTCACATTGTTCTACTACGGGGCTAAATGTTATTTCTGCTTTAAACAATTTGAATGTGCCATCAGGATTTAATTCGAGTTGTGAATAATTATTATCCGATAATGCCTGATATAACTTATCACTTCTTAAAATATAGGTTCCTGCCGGACTATTTTGCAGTTCAATATTTTTGATTGAATTGCAACCAACTAAAAATAAAATTAATATTATCGTTAAAATTCTCATTTTGTATCTTTTTTTGGTTTCCGGATTTTACAAACAGCATTTCCATTTTCTGTTTGATATCTTTTAATAAACTCATATTTACAGGACATAACTGTAGTAACGATAAGCATTATTAAAATAAATATTACCGATCACCTTTTACAGAACCGTCAGCATGTGGGTGGGGGGAAACTTTAAAATACCTGAAGATCTCGTCAGAGAGTCTACATTCTATAAATAGTATTTGTGTATTAAAACGAATGGACAATATCCATCCGTTTTTAGTATTATAACTTTCTTCTTAATACTGTTTATTCAATAACAACCGGAATATTGATAAAAGTCTTTCTTTCTCTTGTTTTTAAAACATTTTTATCAGAAGTACTTTCGTAAGAGTACTCTAAAATATAACCTCTAAAGTTATTCTTTCCCTTTTTTTCAAAAGTAACTCCAACTTTAAAAGTTTGATTCGCAAAAAAGCTTGCGCTATCCTTTTTAACCGTTCTGATGTTGCAAAAGGTTGAATCAAATTCACGAGAAATTACTAAAAATGAGTTACTACCTTTCTTTAAAAATGGAACATAATTAATAGTTAGTTCATTTTCTTTATTGGATTCTAATTTCGAAGTTTTAAATTCATAGGTATAGTATGTACTTTTATTTGCTAATAATTTTCCTTTTTCATCATAATTAAACTCCTGATTAGCATATTCTTCATTACATATATTTTTATATTCAACTATTTTTCGCAATCTATTTTTAGAATCATAATACTTCCATTTTCCATCTTTAATTTTATAAATGGTATTTCCTTCCGATTCTAATCCATGCTCATTATAAAATTTAGTATAAAAAGACAACTTATTTTCCTTACTAAAAACCATTTTGGAGTTCATCATACCATCATTGAAATACAATATTGAATCTAATGATTCTTCATCATTATTCATATAAGCTTTTGAGACTATTTTTCCCTGTTTATCGTACTGAATAATTTCTTGGGTCTCATTTTTACAAGAGACAAAGAAGAATGTAATTCCTAACAAAATTATTTTTTTCATTTTTATTTTATTAGAAAGGATGGACAGTAATCCATCCTTTTTTTAAAAATTAATATAGTAATTGTAAATCAATCCATATTAAATATATTCTATGATTTTATGTAACATAGCCCCTTTATATTGTCAGTAACAAATAAATCTCGGACGATGCCTTCTGCTTTTTCAAATCTTATAATTGTACCATTAAAATTGACCCCGGCAATATCCCTCCTTTGGTTAAAATTTTCACGAAAAGTAGATTTCAATTTTAATTCTAATAAATCTCCTTTTTTTATAGGGGTACAATTTGATATATGATCTTTAGAAGACATGATCTTGAAAATAGAGTCATTTTTTTTAGCATAAACTAAATATACATTTTCAATAGAATCAAGTTTACTGATTTCATAGATGTTTTGATTTGATTTATGAATTACCCATTCACCATTAAGGTTGTTTAGAGATGTGTTGTTAGACTTACAAAAAACTAAACCTAAAATAAAAATAGAACTAAATAAGATTTTTTTCATAATAAATTGTATGGATATGTTTGTATTATAACTGCGGCTCTATTCCCTTCTTTAACAGAGTAAGTACCCGTACCATTTTTATATAAAGTTCCACCAGTACTGTCTCCATTATCAAGCAGATACTCAGCTATTACATAACCGCTATTATCCGGGTAAGAATGTTTCATTGTTTTCCTTGTCTGGTTATCCTGGCAGGAAAATAGTAGCAATAAAATAAAAAAATTACCAGGTATATATTTTTTAGCTTTTATCATTTTTTATCCGTTTTACTACTTTACCAATCAATTGGATTTCTATTAAAACGAATGGAGAATATCCATCCGTTTTTAGTACTATAACTTTCTTTTTAATACTGTTTATTTAATAATTATTCAACAACAACCGGAATATTGATAAAAGTCTTTCTTTCTCTTGTTTTTAAAACATTTTTATCAGAAGTTTCTTTATAATAGTATTCTAAAATATAACCTCTGAAATTATTCTTGCCTTTATCTCCAAAACTGACATCAATTTTAAACGTCAAATGAGTAGTTGTACTTACACTATCTTTTTTAACGGCATTGATATTGCAAAAACTTGAATCAAATTCAGGCGAAAAAACTAATAAGGAAGTAGTTCCTTTTTTTATAAAAGGAACATAATTAACCGTTAGTTCATTTACTTTATTGGATTCTAATTTCGAAGTTTTAAATTTATAGGTATAGTATGAACTTTTATTTGCTAATAATTTTCCTTTTTCATCATAATTAAACTCCTGATTAGCATATTCTTCATTACATATATTCTTATACTCTACTATTTTTCGTAATCTATTTTTAGAATCATAATATTTCCATCTCCCATCCTTTACCTTATTAATAGTATTTCCTTCTGATGCTATCCCTAGCTTATCATAATATTTAACATAACAGGACGATTCATTGTCCTTGCTAAAAAACATTTTGGAATCTATTATGCCATTTGTAAAATTAATTACAGAATCTAAGGAAGTATTATTACTAACATAATTTTTTGAAGCTACTCTTCCTTGTTTATCATATTGTATAATTTCTTGGGTCTCATTTTTACAAGAGACAAAGAAGAATGTAATTCCTAACAAAATTATTTTTTTCATTTTATTTTTATCATTGATCAGGAAAGTTAGTTAACCCTAATTCAAAAAAATGTTATTCTACATGATAATCAAAAGAGAGGGTATCGGATAAAACAGTTTCTCTTTTATCTTTAAACTTATATTGAATATAGGCACGAATTGTATTCTTTCCTTTTTTGACCGCCTGCTCTTCAACATCAAGGGTTACCGGTTCTATTTTGGTAATATCCCGTTTTATTTTTGAATTGTCATAATCTAACAGCTCAAAATGGAACTCTCTTTCGGTATTGGGTATATTCGGAAACATAAACTGGTATTTAACTGTATCACCAATTTTATACCTTTTTGGTTTTTTTTGTTCCCTGATTTTATATTGATATATTTCAATTAAAAAAAGTCCTTGCCAGTTATTCAACTCTCCATCTTTATCATATTTTGTGATGAAAGTAGGATTACCAAAATCATCATAGAAAGCGTATTTTCTAATTTTGCCATCCGGGTAATTCCAGGTTATTTCGCCTATATCTTTATCATTTTTAACAAAGTGAATCGACTCCACATTACCATTTTCAAAATAAAATTTGGTGGTGCCGTAAATCTCATTATTAACGTAAGTTCCGGTCTTTCTTAATCTGTTTTGATTATCATAAAATGAATATTTTCCATCAATAATAGTGTCTCCATTATCAAGCAGATATTCAGCTATTACATGACCGCTATTATCCGGGTAATAATACTTCATTGTTTTCCTTGTCTGGTTATCCTGGCAGGAAAATAGTAGCAATAAACTAAAAAAAATACCAAGTATATATTTTTTAGCTTTTATCATTTTTATCTGTTTTTTCAACTTTATCTTTCACCTTTTTCAAACGTATTTATATTGAAAAGGATGGAGATTAATCCATCCTAATCTTTTTAAGATTTAATATGTGGTTGATTTCAAATTGTTAAAAAAACAGAAATCAAACATTATTTCTTATTATGGAGTTTTTTAATTTTTATCAAGCTTCCATTATTAATAATAATATTATTACTGTTTTCTACCTTATGATTAGAAAGTACTTTAGTTGCAAAATAAATAG
Source organism: Flavobacterium inviolabile (assembly GCF_013389455.1). Taxonomy (NCBI): domain Bacteria; kingdom Pseudomonadati; phylum Bacteroidota; class Flavobacteriia; order Flavobacteriales; family Flavobacteriaceae; genus Flavobacterium; species Flavobacterium inviolabile. The sequence goes on from NZ_CP058278.1 coordinate 2,119,419, forward strand.
TATCCTTTAACATTTCCTTTCTGGAAAAACTCATTTGTAAATCAGAATTATTATCCTTTAAAAGGAGGTGAAATTTTTTATATTCAATTTTCCCGTTTATCTTCTTTCCATTTAGAAGTTTTCTTTCATATATGCTATCATTAAATATTATAATACCGTTTTCTGATTGAAACTTCTGCCCAAATTCCATTTTGTAACTTCCATTCATTTTTTCTTCTTGTGCATCATTCAAAAACGAAAAAATAAACAAACCAGTTATAATTAAATATTTCATATAATTAATATAATATACTCACTAATGAGAATTAATAATTTTTAAAATCATCAAAATTATACCCAAAAAGGCGATTAAAAGAAATTTAATAGCAAAAGATTTACTAATTGAATCTCTTGTATTCCAGTTTTTAAATTTCTCTTTATATATCAATAAGTATCCAATCAAAATAATAATCAAAATACTTAAAGTAGTAAAATCTCCCATATTTAATTAGCTCTATGTAAACCCGATTTAGTTTCTCTCATTGCATCCATAACTTTATCTGCTCCCATTGTTCCTAAATTTAATAACTGTCCAGCTGCAGGCTCACCTAAAATCTTAAATGCCTCATTCCCTATTTCAGGTGCAATTAACATAATTCCTTTAGTTAACATTTTTTCATTAGTTAATGTGTTTGTATTATAATTATCTATTAATTCTAATCCTGTTCCAGCTGCTGAAGCAATGCTTCCATAACTAATCAATGCAGCTCCAACTGGGGCACCTACACCTGTAAAAATCATTACAGTCCCTGCAACTGTTGCGATATCCCCAGAATTAGATAAAATTGGTGCAATCTGTGAGGCGGCACTTGAATTTGCATTAATAATAGCTCCACCTTCGGTTGTAAAGCTCTTATCTGAAGCCTTAACAAAATCGCCTCCATTTACACTATATTTACCATCTTTTGTAAATTCATAACTATTACTATAATCGGCATCGTTTCCTGTTCTACTATCAAAAACCTCCTGAATATTAGTGTATCCTTTTTTTGCTGCTTGATCAACTGTTTTTATTTCAGGATCGTATGTAATATGCTGAGTTCCGTCACTTGCTTTCCAATTAACCCAGTCATCATTTTCCACCGCCGTCGTCATCTGTATACGGTCATCATAAATATTAGAAGTACTAATCGCCTGCATCCCATCCGGATCAATAAAGAACATCGGATTGTTTAAAGCATATACATAAGGCGAAAAACGTCTGGATTTCTCTGCTAATGGATCAATATTCATCCATCTGCCTATAGCCGCATCATAATTACGCGCTCCATAATCATACAGATTCAATCCCAATTCCTCCTGCAATTCCTTTCCGTTATATTTGTATTTATACGGATTAGGATTCATTTCATCTTCCTGCATCAATTGCGGTACATTATAACCCGGAGTTCCGTCCATAGGCAATACAAAAGTATAGCCTTGTGTATTATAGGCCTTATGCTTTAAACCAAACGGATAATAATGATTCTCTTCCATAATGGTGGCCTCTCCGGTAAAACTATTCTCCGTATAGGACAGGCGTGTATTCCCCAGATGATCGGTATAGTTAAATACATAATTAAAAAAATAATCCCCAAATCCGTAAACGGCATTCACATAACCCTCTGCATGCGGGAAAAATTTTAAAATACTGTTTTCATACTGAAAACCACCTAAATAATCGGTTGTTTTAACTGCTGCCCCCTCGGTAACTTTCTTCTGTACTTTTACACCCGCTGCGTTGTAAAGATAATTAATTTTATTCCCGCCGGAAAATGTTATTTCCACCGGCAGGTTCAGATGATTGTACACAATATTCGTGATCTTTTTGTTCTCATCCTTGATCATATTGCCGTTTGCATCATAAGCATAATCGTCATAAGTATTTCCGTAACCGTTATCGGTAAAACCTTCCGGATTGTTGGTCGCATCGTTTACCCGCATCAGTTTGTTGCCGTTATAGAAATAACTTAAATCGTCTATATCGATACTAAAGGTAGGATTATCCAGATTTCCTTTGCGCTGTAAGGATGTAATATTGCCATTCTTGTCATAGCTGATCGTTTCATTATAGGATCCGGATACCGGGCTCATGGTTTCCGGCTTCTGGTAAAACCCTTTGTTCAGCCGGTTTAGTTTATCATACTGATAGCCGTATTTACGCAGTATCTGATCGTTTTTCGTCTTCCAGAACGTTTCGGCTATATTCCCGTTATACAACGGTTTTACCAAACCTCCCATACTCTGGGAAGCCGTTGTTACCCTTCCGTTCTGGCTTTCGGTTACCTGGTTGTAGTTGATCTTAAACCCGAACAAATCCCCGTTGCCCAAAAACAGCTCCGGACTTCCTAAAGCCGCTTCATTGTTAATGTCTGTCAGCCAGCCGCGGATGTTGTAGCGGTAATCAACCTTTTGTACCCCTATAGCGCCGGAGGGATCGGAACCACCCACGTTTTTGGAGATCAGTTTACCCAATTCGTCATACGTATTTTTAGCTAACAGTTGTTCGGCACCACCATTGATCTGGTGTTTGTGCAGTAGCAAACGGTCCTGCTCGGTATAGGTAAAGCTATCGGTAAGCGTTAGCAATGTGGCACTGCCGTTGCGCTTGTGATAGGTTTTGGTATACAGCGTTTTCCCCATAAAATCCAGTTTGGTATCGGTTTGCGTATACCCGCCTAAGTAATTGGTGGTATAGGTACGAACCGGTCTGGATTTCAGGTCATAGAACGTATAGCCCTGTTCGCTGAAGGTTTCGGAAGCATTCGTCTGCACACGCGTCCAGCCTCCGGTAGCCAGTCCCTTTACGGCTGTGGTGATGTTTTGTCCTTCCACCTGCGATGGTACAGTTGGCGCATTCGGATAGGCATAATCGTCATAATACAATACCGAAAGCAGTTTCATGCCGCTGGTCGGGAAAGCCACATTGGTATAGCCGATGCTTATGCCGTCCACCGTAGTAGCGGTAGCTCTTTTTTCCGAAAAATTGGTATTGGCTGCATTGCGCTGGGATTGTAAAGCACTTCGTGTATCGGAAGTGGCCAGCCATCCGGTATAGACCACACGTCCCAGTCCGTCATATTTGGATACGATCCATCCGGTCTGCGTACCGCCAAACGGTGTCAGCACCGGGCCGGAAGCGACCACACGGTCCAGTTTGTCATAAACCATAAACTCCCATTGTTTGCCGGGTAGTTTCTTTTCGGCCATCCGGTTGCGGGAATCATATTTGTACTGGTAGCACAAATCGTTCAGCTGGGTTTCCGGATTGGCTGCCAATGGCGGGATCACATAGGTCAGGTTGCCGTATTCGTCATAGACATAGTAGGTATCGTGCGCCACCTCGTCATTATAAAGCCTTTTCAGGATCAGTTTTCCCTGTTTGTCATTAAACACTTCCACGGTATTGTCTTTACCGGAGGTCCAGTTTTCATTTTTGCTGATGTTTTTATACAGCTGACTCGCTTTATAATAACCTTTGTTCTGCAGCTGCGGGACATATAACCCCTGTGCGGCATCCCAGGTGGTCGCTGCGGCATAGTATTTTACCTCACTGCCGGTATTGGTCTGGTATTCCATTTTAACGCTGTGATCGACCCCTTCATTTGGGGCAAGCTGCCAGTCGGCTCCCGGAGCACCCTGTCGTAAAGGCCGTGCCGATGGTGCGGCTTCCAGCAGTTTTTCGCTAAACGGATATTGTCCGGTATACTGGGAATAGTTGAGTGTAGCCTGCTGGGCATTGTTCTGGTAGCTCATGTCAACAGTGGTAGCTGCATACGGAAGGTAATCCTTTAGCTGGCGCCCCATGTCATATTCGATATGGGTGATGATATCCTTGCCGGTAGCCGATTGCTTGTTCGCTACCTGCTGTACCGGGCGACCCAGTCCGTCATAATAGGTTACCGTACTTGCCGGACGGCCGCCATTGGCTTCCCGGTAAACGGTTTTTTTCGTGTAATTCTGTGTGGTGGTTTGTGCAATAACCCATAACGGTGCACAAAGCAATAGTATTGCCAGTTTTTTCATGGTGTTATCGTATTAATTGGTTACATAATTGGTATCATACTCTTCTATAACATTGCCGTCGTGATCCTTGATGCGTTTCAGGCGTAGCAGGGCATCATATTCGTAAGTCGTTTTACGGCAGTTATTATTGATGGACTGTGTGACCAGATGCGTAACCGGGTCATACTGGTACCAGGAAATCACCGATTCCGGATAGGTTTGATGCAGCGTGCAGGGAGCCGCCGGATCCGGTTCCGGAAACGTACCGCCGCCGCCGGATGACGGAGCAATATAGTTTTCAATCTTGATCATAACCTGATCCAGCTGATTGTAGGTATATTTGGTTTTCGGTCCGTTTACCATAGCCGCAAGGGTCATGTTGGCATGCGTATCATATTCTTCGATAACCACACGATCCACCAGCGCTTCGCTTCCTTTTGATGCCTGGATAATCTCCGGCAGGATCAGGTTCGGGTTGTTGTTCCAGCTTTTAAACAGCGTGCGTTGGGTTCCCATTAAAACAGGAAGGGCATTGTTGTCGGCATAGCGGAAGGTTTTTACCTGTACCGGCGTACTCACTTTATTCAGTGCTACCAATTTATTGCAGGCACTGATCTGTGCTGCCGTTAATCCGGTTAACAGGTTCGGCTGGTCGGCATAAACATTGCGTACTTCTGTAAACACCGTATCGTCACTGGTAGCTGTTTTTACGGCCAGTGGTAATCCCGGCAGCAAACTGTACTGGTATTCCTGTGTGGAAGCCACAGTTTTATAATTGGCTTCGTTAACGCCTCCGGTAGTAATCGGAATTGGTTCAATAAAGTTTTTACTTTCTTTTTTAATCAATTCCGCTTTTCGGGAATACAGGTTGTAAATACCGATATCCAGGTTCTGAACGGTTTTCAGGCGGTTCTCACAAACGGCAAAAGCCAGTCCGCCGGTCGTACCACCATAAGTATACACATTGTCATAACGATAGGTAAACGACTGTTCATTGGTTTTATACAAAACGTCTTTGCGCTTTATCAGCTCCGCTTCTCCTAACAGCGTTCCGTTGTATACCGATTCCAGGTTTCCTTTATAAGTACTTCTTTCCTGCTGGAAAGGACTGTTATAGAAAGGATTGATATCCTGCTGGCTGCTCATGTCCTGGTTGTGGAAGTGTTTTTCTTTTCCGCCCAGTTCAAAATTATCGCCTCCGTAACTGATGGTTACATATTCATATTTCTGGTCAAATACATCCAGATTGGGCATGCTGGATGCAAAAGTGCTGAAGTTTACTTCTTTAGGAAATAATATTGCTCCGGTACCGCTGCAACATTTCAGGACAACGTGATTGGTAACCGCATCCAGGTAATTGGTTTTAAACGGAATCAGCTCAAAAATATCTTTAGACAGGTCCTTTGCCGGCATATAATAAAAACGTTTTACAAATGCATTTTGCGCAGCTGCCGTATAATCAACAGCACGTTTTACACGTATGCCGCCATCTTCGATCTGTTTGAAATTGGAAGTATAGCTAAAAGCTGCCGAGGCATCAAACTTTACCAGCGACACATAGGTGTTATACAGTTCCAGCTTGTACACATGGCCTTTAAGGATCGGGAATGTTAATGAGGTACTGTAACTAAAATTACCGGTTCCTATTTCCTGGCTGCCGTCGGGCATGACAACAAATTTCGTTTCGGAAGTATTGGTGGTATTGTCGGTCAGTTTTATATAGGTACGGTCGGTATGTCCCATCTGGGCATTGGCCGTCAGCGTAATGTCCACTTTGATCTGTTCGTCTATAAAAGCGCCGGAAAATCCGAAGGAACCGTCGGGATTAACAATTGAATTTCCTAAGATACTGTTCGAAGCCGTTGTTTTGGATTTGGGCGTACGTCCCGGATCATTCCGCCAGATATTCATCGAAATGATTTGCTTTTCGTATTCCTTGGCATATCGGGGCTCATATTCAAACTCCGTATAACCGCCGGTAGGGTAGGTGATTTTTTTCAGCGATCCTTTCTGGGCATAGCCAAAAGAAGAATTCCTGTCGGCTAAAGCCGAAGAATAATACTTCCAGTTATCATCATTGTTTTTAGGCAGTACCATCGTGTTGGAATTTACCCCGTTGTAATAACCGGCTAAATCCTGAGCATAGCTCAAACGATCCGGAAGTGCTGTCGGGTCATTGTATTCCAGTGTGTACTGTTCGTATTTTCTTCCGGTACCGTAGTTCTTGTCCTTGTTAAATTCTACTTTGGTCAGGAAAAAACGATGGGAAGTAGTAGGCGCTTTCGGGAAAAGGTACGTCAGGTTTACTTTATGTAACAGGGTAGTTCCTTCTTTTACCTCTATACTGTTCAGGATGTTGGCATAGTGTCCGGTTGAGCCGTTTGCAACATTAAAAACGACTTCGGTATAGTTGTTTCCGGCCCGTATTTTCGAAAGGGTTTTTCCGTTAAAAACCGTATTTTGCGTAATCCCGGCTACCAGCGAAGTATTTACTGCCGGTGCGGTACAGCCCAGGGCATCTTCTTCGTAGGTGATCTTACTCACGGTTTCGGTACGGGACAACGTCACCGTTTTTCCTGTTACGCTCGTGGTATAGTCAAAATAAACCACACCATTGTCCGGATGGACAATCTGGGTAAGATAGAAGCCTGTTGGGGCATTCGGATTTTCTTTATGGGTTCCGGTAAAAGAATTTTCGGTAGCACCATCGCCGCCAAAATAGTATTTCACCCCATCGGCAGTTGTAATGCAAAAAGCGGCATGGTTACGGAAACGGGTTTTTAAATCGGCTTCCGGCCCAACGATTTCTACTTTGATATTGCTGTCCAGTTTGGAAACACGCGGTATAAAGTTTTCATCCAGATAGAACGATCCGGAATAACCGGGAAAGGAAAAATTAAACATATCCGGTTTAAAATCCCATTCTTTACGAAACTCAAAACACATTTTGTTTAAGGTTTCGGTATCGGCACTTCCATATACGATATTCATGGATTGTATCATTGCAGCCGATAAACGCCCCTGTATGGTTTCTTTTTCATCCGGGGCATCGTTAATGGTACGGGTAATCACCCCGCCGGCACTTAAGGTCCAGTTAATCCCGGTCCAGGTTGCTGTCTGGTTCACTTTAACACCAGCCCCTGAATAATTCAGGCTGACCGGTACACTTATTTTTCCGGATTTTAAGGTGTATAAAGGAATATTGGCACTAACCATCCCGGTAAATTCATTGATCGGAATGTCGCCGTATTTGGTCAGCGCATAGGCTTCCGGTGATGGAAGCGTAATTTCCGGAACCTGTGGTTTTCCGGAACCATCCTGTGCCGCAACAGCTGCTGAAAGCATCAGGAATAATAAGGAGAATACTATATTTTTCATGGTAATGACTAATTTTTAACAGGGTTAATCCCTTTAATAACCTTAACAGAATCCGTTTGCAGATTGGTACGGATCTCTACGATATAAATCCCTTCGGGATAATGACTCAGATCCACTGGAACAGTCCGGCTATCAATGCTGAATTGTTGAAGCTGTCTCCCGGACAGGTCAAATACCGAAGCAGTACCGCTTTGAAATTCATAGCCCACTACGATATTGGTAAAGTTTTGTGCCGGATTCGGTAAGGCTTCAATAGCTGATTTCTCCACTTCTTTTTTATAGCGGTCTTTGAGTTTTACCACCCAGAAATCATTCCCGCCATGTCCGCTGCTTTTGTCGCGGGACGGTTTGCCTTTGGAGGTTCCGGCCAGCAGGTAACCGCCATCGCGGGTTTCAATCAGTCCGTTCAGGATATCTTCGCCATCACTGCCCACGGTTTTGCTCCAGATTTCTTCGCCTTTGGCATTGATCTTTACCGCTATATAATCGTTGATGTCTTTTTTGTCTTTCTTTCCGTCCGATACTTCTGTCCGGGCATAACCGCCAAGGAGCAGCGTACCGTCTTCATTTTCCACTATCGAGGTCAGCAAATCTACCGCTCCGTAGTTGTAGGTTTCCTGCCAGAGTGTTTGTCCGTTGTCATCCAGACGGACGATCCAGAAATCGGTACCTTTGGTATTCGCCCGGCTCTTGTCGTTTGAAGGATTGGAATTGGAACTACCACCCAGTACGTAGCCGCCGTTTCGGCTTTGTATCAGCGCACTCAGGTTGTCATCGCCATCACCGCCCAGGGTGCGCTGCCATTCGATGGCACCGGCTTTGTCGGTTTTGATGATCCAGTAATCCCCGGTACCGAGGTTGTCGCTCTGCTTGTCGCCCGAAGCCGGAGAATTGGAATAGCCGCCCAGGATATAGCCGCCGTCTTTGGTTTGTTCCACCGTTTTCAGCTGATCCATATAACGGCCGCCGTAGGTTTTCTGCCATTCGATCGTTCCGGAAGCATTCAGCTTTACAATCCAGTAGTCTAAGTTACCCTGATTAGCTTCGGTTTTGTCACCGGATTTTCCTGAGGAAGAAGATCCGCCAACGATATACCCGCCGTCCTTAGTGGGGCTGATGCAGGCCAGCTGTTCCTGACTGCCGCCGCCAATGGTGCGCTGCCATTGCTCATTGCCTTTGGCATCGAGCTTAATGATCCAGTAGTCGTCCTGACCGCGGGAATCTTCTTTTTTATCGCCGCCTTTCGGAGAGTTAGACACACCGGCCAGGATAAAACCGCCATCGGCTGTGATCCGGGCACTTTGCAGAAAATCGAGTCCGCTGCCGCCAAAGCTTTTTTGCCAGTCGGGACTGCCGTGTTCGTCCATTTTCCAGAGCCAGTAATCGAAATTGCCACCGGATGGTGTTTGCTTGTTTCCGTTCTTGTCGGAAAGAGAGCTTCCTGCCAGTAAGAAACCATAGTCGGGTGTGGGCACAACATGGGCTAAAAACTCGGCATGTTTGCCGCCATACGATTTTTCCCAGATGAGGTCCTGGGACTGAACCGTATAGGCACAAAGAAGCAGGGGCAGCAGCGCATACAGCCTGCTACCGGTTAAGTAATTTTTTGTCATAAAATATTCAATTATAGTTAGTTATAATCTCATTCGCAAAGTAAAAAGAATATTTTAAACACCGGGAATGTTTTTCATAAAAAAACAGAATAGTGTTTACTTTTACGATTAATACATTAAAAACCGATTTTAACTATTTATAGTTGAGTGTTTTTTAAGATTTACTTTTGAAAGTTGTGAGTAATCTGATTTTTATTATTGTTTATTTAATAAGTAAATCGCTATAATTAAGGTGTTTAGCTTTTTTATTGGTTTTTTTAGCGCTGCTTTTGTCGCAAAAAAATGGCATACCGCCATTTTACTTTTAAAAGTTCACGATAAAGACGGTTTGTTTCTATAAGCGTAAGCAAACCTGTTAAAAAGGGTTTTTTATAGTATCTTTGATATACCATAGCCGTTTAATAACGATTAACCGTAGTAGTATAGCCATGAAAACGATAAAAATCTCCTTTTTTATTTTAAGTCTGTCGGTTCTTTTTTGTTGTAATGACCGGAAAGAATTACCCGTTTTGTTCCCATTGCCTAAAAAATTAAAAGAAGTTTCAGGAATCACCACATCCGATTCCGGGAAGCACCTGTGGGTTATAGAGGACAGCGGCAATAAAAATGAATTGTACCGACTGGATCCGGAAGGGAAGGTCGATCATACGCTGGTTGTGCAGAATGTTAAAAATACCGACTGGGAAGATTTAACGACCGACGCGGACGGAAATATGTATATTGGTGATTTTGGAAACAACGATAATATCCGCCAGGATCTGGCAATTTTTAAGGTCAATGCCGGCGATTTAGCGAATACTGCTGTCAATGCCTCTGAGCAGGTCTTTTTTTTCTATCCGGAACAAAAAGAATTTCCGCCTAAAAAAACGGAACGGTTTTATGACGTGGAAGGCTTCTTTATTTTTAAGGATAATTTCTACCTGTTTACCAAAAACAGGAGCAAAGGATTTGACGGGACAACCTTTTTATACCGCGTACCGAACAAACCGGGGAAACATGCCGCAAAACGCTTGGGAACTTTTAAGACCTGTGATATTTTTAACCATTGTGCGATAACCAGTGCGGCAATCAGCCCGGATGGTAAAAAAGTAACCTTGCTGAGTCATACAAAAGTATGGCTGTTTGAAAATTTTAAAGGTGATGCCTTTTTTAATGGAACAATGACCCGTTTGGAGTTGAATCATATGTCACAAAAAGAAGCCATCACCTTTAAGGATGATCATACGCTTTTAATAGCGGACGAAAGAGTAAAGAAAAACGGAGGGAATGTTTATGAGGTTTCGTTAGCGTCCTTAAAAACCAAACCCTAAACCAAACGCAATCCGGCCGTCTTCATTACTTCTGAAATAGGTTACCCGGGCGGTAATCACGTTTAATCCGTTAATCCAGATACCGCCACCGTAGGAATTGTGCCATTTGTCCGAATTTTGTCCGTCCAGCCAGACACGGCCGTAGTCAAAACCGCCAATGATACCATAGGTCATCGGGATAATGCTTTTTCGGATTTTACCCACGCTCAGGCGCAAATCGGAACTTTGGTAAAAAGCCTGTTTCCCTAAGAAACGTTCGTTCCGGAATCCTCTGATGTCATGGTCGCCGCCAATGGTTGCTCCCTGGTAAAATTCATAATTGCCATTCAGCAGGAACTTTCCTTTCAGGATAGTTGCCAGCACCAGCTTGCCTTTGGTATCGATTTTATGGTTAAAATTGATCTTGCTTTCAATAGAAGGGAAGTTCCGGTTCGTTTCGGAAAGGTTCATCTTCCAGCTTCCCAAAACAGAGAATCCCATTCCCATTGTCGGGTTCGAAGGATTGTCGTAATTCTCAAAACTATAGCTAACGTTCAGGCCGCCAAACTGCAGGTTTTCGAATACTTTCGGATTAATAACACCCGGAATATTAATGTAACGGTTTTGAGTATCTTCCACCTCAATGTTTTCAAAAGTCGCTTCAATCTTAATATCGCTGCCGTTTCTGCCTATTTTTCGCAATGCCGGTGCCGCTTTATAGGACTGGATACGCACACGGTTGTAATCCATTCCCAATGCCTCATCGTTATTAACCGTTTCGTTACCGTAACCAAAATGGTTGATCGCAAAATTCGGGCTCGTAAAACGGGCTTCCAGTTCAAACTGCCAGTCCCGGATAACTTTGGTTACCACCGCATTATATGTTAGCTCAAAACCGTGTGTGGCAAAGTAATAATTCGCTTTAAAACCGTGCATACTCGAAAACGGAGCCCTGTTGAATCCGTTAACGGTATAGGAACCCACCATGCCTAATTTAAGCCCGTCATCGGGGTTGTAGCCAATTGTAGGCAGGCTGTTGAAAGCACTGTATTTCGGTTTTTTGTAATCGTAGGTATTGATCTCGTAATCATCCGTTAGAAACTTTCGGGTCTTTTTGTCTACCGTATAAGTGTTTTCTTTTGATTTGAAATCGTAAACAATAACCTTTTTACCGTTTTCAATCTGGTAGGTATCGTGATTCTGACCGCCCAACAAACGAAGCTTAATCGCTGATTTACCGCTGCCTTTCACCTCGAAAATATCGTCGTCGTCCAGACCGTAAACCCATATCTCTTTGGTTTCGTCCGGAGTGTAGGTTTTGGTGTTTGTCACTTCTTCGCCGTCTTTCTTCATGCGCGACGTGATGATGGTTATCTCACCGTCTTTGCTCCTGTCAATAAGGAATTTGTCTTTTTTATCGGTACCCACTACCAGAACGGTTTTGTGCAGTACTTTGTAATATTCGGAGGCATATTTTTCCAGATGTGTCCGTCTTACTTTTAATTTTTGCTTGATCTCGTCAATCGCGGCATCCTGAACTTCCTGCGGCAAATTGGAAAAAGCGGTATCGATATCCTGATCCGTTAAATGCGCACTGATGTAACGCGCCTGTTCGATCCAGTCCTTTTCGGTGGCATTAACCACAAAGGCAAGATCCATCGGGTAAGGTTCCATGTTGAACCATTTGACGCTTCTGATGTCTTCGCTGTAACCCTGCATGTGGCGTAAAGCCGGAATGCGCATTAAAGGCGATAGCACCGCACCGTCATATTTGCCGAATGCCTGGTCGCGGTCACGCGGGATCGGGCGGTAAACAACCGAATTACCTTCCTTGTTTTCGGCCCATCGCCACTGGTCGCTGTGGCGGTCCCAGTCGCCAATAAGCATATCAAACAAACGGGCTTTTATATATTCCTTTTCGTTGATTTTATATTTCTCGTCTTTTTTCAGATTCTTTAAAACATCATCGGTGCTCACAATAGCATCCGATTTTCCGAAGCTTTCCAGATCCGTATGTCCGTCGCTCGGACGTTCTTCCACCATATAGAGCTCATCTCCAAAATTGTCGTTGAAACGGCCCAGGCTTTGTTGTTTCGGTATATAAAACAGCTTCGGATTGGTATAGCTGACGCCGACAGGTCTGGCAAGATTGCCCACCATAAACGGAATATAAGGATGTGAAGAGGTATAGAAATCCAGTAAAAACGTTTCGGCAAAAGTATCTTCAAAATCATTCTGAACGAACTGGTCCTTAAAAGCGACTGCCTGTAAAAAACGGGAAGCACTCTTTTTTAAGGCTCGCATTACAAATTCTTTTCCGTCCTTATCTTTTAAACGCAATGATTTCGACTGGTGTCCGCCGCCGGCTCTCACCGGGGTTAATCCGCCATATAAAGTATCCAGGGTAGCATTGCTGGCAGTGATCGGAAGGCTGTAATATTCACGGTAGTGTTTTCCCCATAAAAAGCTGTAAAACCCGCTTTTTGACGTCATTTTTTCAGAATAGATGGCTGCTTTTGTAAACGGAGGAAAGGTTGCCGGATAGGCAGCTGTTTTCGCTTCCGGTTTTGGGGTAATGATATTTTGCTGGTATAAAACCGTATTCTGTTTGTCGAAGAAAGTCAGCACCGCACTTCCGTTTTTATGAAAATCCAGTTTGGCAAAACCGTTGCCGCCATAAGAGAAATCATTCGGGAAAATGGCACGTGCCGCTTCATTTTTAGAACCGGCACCACTGATGATCTGTTTGATATTGTCATTTTCAATATACTGCAGGTTGTGGTCGTGTCCGGAAACGACCAGTACATTGTCCTGTCCCTGAATTAACGCTTTGATCCGTTTGGTTAAGGCGGTATATTGCTTGTTTTGAATGTCCTGCGGACTGATTCCGGAAGTTTTCCGGATCAGGTTAATCAGCGAACCAACAAAAGGAAGCGGGATGTCTTTTTCAAGCGGATAGAGTTCTTTTCGCAAGGAAAACTGACCGCCATGGGAACCGTTGCTCATTAACGGATGGTGGATGGCCAGTACTACCGTTTTATCCTGGTGCTTGTTTAAAAGGCTTTCCAGTTCTTCAAAAAAATCCTCACGGGTTTTAATGTTGCAGTTGTCGTTAATGGTCGGGTGCTCGTCCCAGTTTTCCAGATACCATTCGCTGTCAACCGCAATTACCGTAATCAGGTCGTTGATTTTCAGGTTGTCAATCGGGCAGCCTTTTCGGGGAAGAAAGCCTTTTTTGTCGTTAAGGTAGTCGGCAACATATTTTTCCTGTCTTTCCAGTCCTTTTACACCGCTGTACCAATCGTGGTTTCCGGGAATAAAAACCGTTTTTCCGGCAAAGCTTCCGGAAAGTTTCAGCTGGTTGTCCAGTTTCAGTTTTGCCAGTTCCTGCGCCGCCGCATCCTGAGAATCGGGGAATCCGTACGGATAAATATTGTCGCCTAAAAAGAGTAGGGTAGTATTTTTATCGGCTTTTTGCAGCTGCCCGTTTAAAGAAAGGAGTGTTTGTTTTCCGCTTTCTTCATCGGCATTTCCGGCATCGCCCACCAGAAAAAGGGTATGGGCAATGTCCCCGGTTTCCGTTGTTTCGGGACGAACCGGATGGGCAATGTTTTTACCGGTTTGAATTGTGTGAGTAGCGCATGACTGAAATAATAATAGGAGCAGGATATACTTAACTAACGTATTATTTCGTTTCTTATAAATGCTTAACCAAAACAATTTCATAATTTAGAGGTGTAAAAATTAGCTTATGAATATTACAGAACAGGCGGAAAATTTTGTTTTCGCCCTACTCAAAGATAAACTTTCTATTTCATATACTTACCATAATTTTAATCATACATTACGGGTGGTAGCTGCTGCAAAGCAATTAATTGATAATGAAAAAGTTGACGCCGGTACAGCGGAGCAAATAATCATAGCCGCATGGTTTCACGATACAGGCTATGTGAAGGGATGTAATGAACATGAAGAATGCGGAACCGGCATTGCCGGGAAATTTCTGAAAGAACAGGGTAAGGACGATGCTTATATTGAAGCGGTAAAAGCGATTATCCGGGTTACCAAAATAGATAATGAACCGGAAAATCTGGTACAGAAAATCATTAAAGATGCCGATTATTATCATTTTGCGGCCGACAATTATCTGGAATTGAGCGATTTGCTTCGGGAAGAATGGAAACTGACCGAAAACAGGGTTTTTACCGATCTGGAATGGGCGATGGGAAACCGGAAAATGATGGTGCAGAGCCATCGTTATTATACGGATTATGCAAAAGAACACTGGCAGCCTAAAAAGGAAAGCAACATTATTGCCTGTCAGCGGATCATTCAGAAACTGACCGAAGAAAAAGCGGATTCCAAATCCAGCATCAAGAAAAAAAAGCTGGAAAAACTGGAACGGCCGGAACGCGGTATCGATACAATGTTTCGCGTAACACTGAACAATCACACCCGCCTTAGCGATATTGCCGACAGTAAAGCGAATATACTGCTATCGGTAAATGCAATCATTATCTCGGTTGCTCTTTCCACTCTGGTGCCCAAACTGGACAGCCCGAGCAATGCGCATTTGATCATACCAACGTTTACGATGATCGTGTTCAGCGTACTGTCGATCATTTTTGCCATTTTGTCCACACGTCCCAAAGTGACCAGCGGGACTTTTACCCGTAAGGATATTGAAGATAAAAAAGTGAACTTACTGTTTTTCGGGAATTTTTATAAAATGCCGATTGACGAATATATCTGGGCCATGAATGTCATGATGAAAGACCGGGATTATTTGTACAATTCGATGATAAAAGACTTGTATTACCTGGGATTGGTACTGGATAGAAAATACAAATTACTGCGTATTACCTATACCATTTTCATGATCGGAATTATTTTCTCGGTAATCGTGTTTGTTCTTGCTTTCCGTTCGCTTGGCGTCTGAATTATTTAAGTTCGTCCAGTAATTCCTGATAGCTATACGTTTTTGGAGTGCCTTTATACGGCTTGTTGTTCACTTTAACACGCAGTGCCTTTAAACCGGATACTCCCTGCAGGCTTTCCACATCGAAACTTTCTACGGTTTCTTCCAGAATACCTTTAAACTGAAGGAACTGAATGTATTTTTTATATTCGGTTTCTTCATAAAGATGGGAATATACGATCGTTATTTTGCCCTGTTCCGTAATGCGTTCCGTTTTTCCTTTAATATTCGCTTTGTCGATCCGTTTTTTAACCACTTCATAGCGGGCATTGTAAGTGCCGTCTATATCAAAACGCTTTTCGTCCATACGGAAACGAATGGAAATAGGGGAGCTGAAAACTAAAATTAACGAAGTTACTTCCAGCTGAAACGGCAGTGACAGCTTGAGGTGATCGTGTTCCATTTCCATTTCGCATAAGGCCTGTAATTGCCATAGGCGCAGGTTTTGGAGAAACATCAGGTCAAAGTTTAACTGCGGCGCAATACTGGCACCAATATACAGGTTGTGTTCTACACCATCTGTTTTAAAACGTTCGTAATAGTGCGGGAAAATAGCCTGCGCTTCAATTTGTTTGGCATCCAGTATGGAAGCCATTTTTTTATTGGTCAGCGACAGGGCCAGGTCGAATTTTTTACGGGCTTCATAAAACGTTCCGGTTTTCGGATCCAGTTTTTCAAAATAGCTGTCGATACTCTGAGTTTCGGTATTGTTGGCTCTGGCATTTTTCAGGATCGGATGGATTTCGTTCTGGATATAGCTCTGGATCTGCTGTTCCGTATCGGCTTTTAGCGAAATTGCCAATTCCTGCAATAAGGTTTCCATTTCAAATTTCCGTTGTTCCAGTATCATTAAATTGATATTGGACTTCATCATTTCAAAAATGTTTAAAATCGTTTCGAGCTGATTTCTCAGATCTTCCTGTACGGTTTTGTTACGGGCATCGGAAGAGCCTTTAATGTCGATCTGGCCGTAAAGCGGATAGACATTTTTAAAAACGATTTCCTTAAAGATATATTCTTTCTGCTGACTGTTGTCGATCAGGTAATTTTCGGCTTCTTTTTTGAATTTCCAGTATACGCTCGGGTGGATGGCGGTATATTCTTTTTGAATAACTGCTTCAATATGGTTTTGCCATTCCGAATTATAGCGGTCCAGTGTGTCAATAATATACGGCATGATCAGTTCCAGCTTGTTTGCATTTAAACTGTTCAGCTTGCCCGGAATTGAGGACGCCAGTTCGATAATTCCTAAAATCCGGTCATCTTTTACCACCGGTGCCAGGATACAGCTTTGGATATTTTGTGCCAGTAAATG
Source organism: Flavobacterium inviolabile (assembly GCF_013389455.1). NCBI lineage: Bacteria > Pseudomonadati > Bacteroidota > Flavobacteriia > Flavobacteriales > Flavobacteriaceae > Flavobacterium > Flavobacterium inviolabile. Next base: position 2,136,015 of record NZ_CP058278.1, read on the forward strand.
ATTGCCCAGTGTTTTGTCTTTGGCCGCGGCTACAAATTTGGAAACGTTGGATATCGTGAAGTATTTCTTTTCACTGATTAAGGTTTCAAACGAGCATTCGCAAAGCGCGTTCTGGCAATCATAATCCAGTTTGTCGGAAAGGATCAGGCTGTTGAGCTTCTTGGTGGGAACCTGCTCAAATTTTTGTTCCTCACTGTTAAACGGGGTAAAACCGATTCTTAAATCGGCGATTTTATAAATCGAGCGAAAGATGGTTTCAATGCTGTTGTCGTGATTCAGGTTGCTTTTGTCCGGTCGTAACAGATTGCTTTTTAAGTTGGAAACCGAATTTTCAATAGTGGCATCAAACAGGATGACTATCCCGAAGCCTTTTAATATCCAGCTTTCCTGCGGGAATTTTTCTTTCCAGAGTTCAAAATTGTCAAAATTGTCAATAAGCTGGTCAATGTCTTCTTCCGATAGTTTTACCGATTTTTCAGTAGGAATGATTTCCATAAAATCGGCATTATACATAATGCGGTAATGTCTGATAATTCCGTTTTTATCCGGAATGTCATAAAAAAGCGGGCGGCTAAAGTCGAAATCCCGGCCATAAAAGGAGTTCAGGATCAAACAGCAGTTCATGACATAAAACTGATGCTGATCAAAATCACGAATGGTCATGTCAAAGTCTTTACCGGCTTCGCTGAGTATTTTTTTAAAACGTTCGGTATAATTGAAAGTGATATTCTGGAAAGGAATGGTTACCGCTTTAATTTCATTGTTGGTTAAAGCAGTGGGGAACAAATCGGCCAGTAAATTGTGAATCAGCTTCTCCTGTTTTTCAATCTGCCGGTAGGTTGTGATGCCTTCCCGTAATTCCGGAAGCTTATCGGCTTCTTTTAATAAGGCCTTTGCATAATTTGAACGGTAATCAGCCTCATCCGACTGTGCAATATTTTCCAGTGTTTCCAGTACTTTGTGAAAGGAAACCTTGATTTTAAAGGGGCTGTCGGGGAATTGGTTCAAATTCATCTTCATTTCATTTGTGACTGTAAAAATACTAATAAATATGGAATTAATCCGGCTTCCTGCTTTTGAATTTGCAAGGTGTAATCAGGTAAAAATACCGGTATTTTCTTAAGGATAAATACGTACTATTGCCTTTCTTTTCTACATCTTCGTTGCCTTGTTTTCTGCCTCTTTTGCGGAAAACAGGGTCGGCAACCTGTGCGAATGCGTATTTATACGTAATAAATTACGTATTTAATGGTATTTTCAGTGATAGCTACTCTCCCTAATTTCGCTTCAAATTTTAATATTATAAACATGGAATTTAGTAAAAATTCAGGCGAAGAGATTAGTTTAGGTTTAGGAGTAACGTATGTAAAGGCTTTCCGTGCAAATAACCCGAAAGGAGTAAAAGCTTTTGCTGTAGGCGCTACTCACTTGCAGGCTATACTTGATCAGGAAGGGTGTGAAGGGATTCGGATCTATAACGGATTTAATGAAGAAGAAAACAGTCCGAATATAGTAGTGGTAGGTGTCGATTGTGAAGGAAGAGACATGGTACAGGGAAAACTACTGGACAGAGGAATCAAATGCCCGGATATGTGCGATATCATGAGTCCGCTTTTCCAGGATTAATGAGCATTATTTGCTAAAAATGAAATTTAAACCTGTTGGTGAAATCAACAGGTTTAAGTTTTTATATATTTGCGTAATTTTCAGACCCCCAATACAGTACAATTTGAGACCAGTATATTTAATAGCGCTGATATCACTCTTTATAGGATTTATTCCTATTGTTTTGTTTTTGATACGGAAACGGAAAAAGAGGCTGTCGATACAAACCTTATACCTGGAGCCTTATGTTTGGCTCATTCTGATATCCAGTGTATACGAACTCATTTGTACACTTATCTTTAAACTCAATTCCGATGTCTGGTTCCGGACGTACCTGTTGCTTGAGTTTATGGCGTTGTTTTATTTCTTCTTCAACGTTTTTAAAAACCGTTACCGCTTTTTATTTTACTTTTTCGGTGCCGTTTTCCTGCTAACCTTTATCGGATTGCTCTATGTTTGGAACGATTGGAATAATTTAAAGACAGATTCCTATTTATCGCTCATTGAAGCCATTTTTGTCTATACTTTTGTTATTCTGTGGTTTAAAGATGTCTTCTTAAACCTGACCGAACAGTACTTGTGGAATTTTCCACTTTTTTACTTTATATCTGGCTTTATATTCTATTTTTCCGGTACCTTATTTCTATTTTTGATGGGTGATTTAATCTATGAAAGTCCTGAAGTAATTTTCGAGGATTTTTGGGTGTTTAATATCATTTTGAACATTATCAAAAATATATTTTTAATGATAGGGATATGGAAGGAGCAGAAGAAATAAGAATCGTTTTCTGGTTGGGAACATTGGGAATGCTGTTTCTGGCTTTTGGATTGTTATCACTGGTATTGTATTACCAGAATCATTTCTCCAAGATGAAGCGGAAAGAGACAGAGCTTTTGCTTAAAACCTCACTGGAAACCGAAAAGAACGAAAGAAGGCGAATTGCGGCCGACCTGCACGACAGTGTTTCCGGCGATCTGAATTCTATTCGTAATTATTTGACCATATTAAAAAAGAAAGATACCAGTGCCGAGAATCATGAGATTTTTGATGAAATCAGGATGGGTGTGGAGATGGCTTTGGAAAATACCCGTAAGGTGTCGTATAATCTGATGCCGCCGTTATTGGAAACATTTGGTCTGGTTACGGCTTTAAAAGATTATCTGGACGGACTGTCCAGGAAAACGGAAATTGCTTTCAGGGTAGAAAGCGAAACGGAAGAAGTTACCTTGTCTGCCGCTGTGGCGTATGAGTTATTCCGTATCGTTCAGGAGCTTACCACGAACATGATTAAATACGGAGCAGTATCGGAAGCGACAGTAATACTTGGTTTTACCGATACAAATTTTAAAATTATGATCGTGGATAACGGGATTCCGTTTAACTTTGCCGGGCTTTTGGCAACTTCAAAAGGAACCGGAGTAAAAAATATCAACTCAAGGCTCAAAATTATAGGAGCGGAGTTTGTACAGGATACTGTCGAAAAAGGAAATAGTTTCACCATTTTATTAAAGAAAGAAAAGTGCTTAGAGTAGGAATAGTTGACGATCACAAACTTTTTAGAAAGAGTCTTGCTCTTTTAATCGGTTCGTTTAAAAACACCAAGGTTGTTCTGGAAGCCCAAAACGGGAATGATTTGCTGGAACAGCTGCAAAACAATCCTATTGATTTGCTGTTACTGGATATTCAGATGCCGGAAATGGACGGCTTTGAAACGTGTGAGTATGTACGGACACATTATCCGGACATGAAAGTACTGATCGTTTCCCAGCTAACGACTAAAGAGAGTATCCATAAAGTAATGGAACTGGGTGCGCACGGTTTCTTTACCAAAAATTCCGATCCGGAGCAATTGGAGAATGCCATTAAAAGCATTCATGAAAAGGAATTTTATTTCGGGCAGGAACTGGGCGTGGTTTTAAGAGAAGCGATCCTTTGGGAAAAGAATAACAAACTAAAGGTGGCGGCATCGTCGATTTCTATTTCCGACAGGGAAATGGATGTTATCCGCATGGCCTGCAAAGAGCTGAGCAGTATTGAAATTGCCGACCAGCTGCACATCAATGTCCGGACCGTGGAAACGCACCGTAAGCGTATCATGGAAAAAACAAATTCAAAAAACTTCATCGGCGTTATTTTATTCGCCTTACGCCATCAGTTACTTTCCATAGAAGAGCTGAATCAGCCGTAGTTTTTTACGGCAAATACCTTCGCATCCGGCTGTATTCCTCGAAAAGAAGTGTTTTTCGGGATGAAAAAGCAGTATTTCTACGTATTGTTTGTTGCACTTAAATTTATGAATTTTGCCCTAATAGAGTTTTTCATTTAGTAAGTTTAAAAAGACCATATTAAACCTTATTGATTTATTAACTGTGTGTTCCTAAACTTTTTAAGTTGATAGCAAAATATGGTCTTCTTTACACATCGAAAAGGTGTATTTTAGTTAGTGAAGTTCTTTTAATTTTGGGTTAAAATGCTGGGCGGAGAACTGTTCAGCATTTTATTTTTTTATGATTTCCGAAAAATATTGTTTAATATACAATAAGTTTTTATTTGCATATCTTTAGTTTTTTTGAACAAAAGCAGCTCCCTGAGGAGCTGCTTTTATTTTTTATAAAGGGTTGTAAGTCTGTTGGAAACTTAGTACCAGCGTTTTTTGTTTTTCTTGGATTCCGGTGATTTTCTTGATTTGGAACCCGCATTTTTATTCTTGTTTCTAAGATCCGGTTTTGCCGTTTTGGCAGCCGCTGCAGTTTCTTCTTCTTTCCATGGATAAGGCTGATCGGTAACCACTTTGATTTTCTGACGGGTTAATTTTTCAATATCCTGCCAGTAGGTTTTTTCGTCTTTACTGCAAAATGAAATGGCAAGTCCGGAATTTCCGGCACGTCCGGTACGACCGATGCGGTGTACGTAGGTTTCCGGAATGTTGGGTAAATCAAAGTTGATCACATATGGCAATTGCTCGATATCGATACCCCGGGCAGCAATATCGGTGGCCACCAATACGGATACCTCCTTGTTTTTAAAATTATCCAGCGCACGCTGTCTTGCCGTTTGCGACTTATCGCCGTGGATAGCCTCGGCATTGATCCCATTTTTCTTTAAAGCTTTTACAACATTGTCAGCACCGTGTTTGGTACGGGTAAATACCAGTACATTGGAAAGTTTATCGTTGCGGATAATGTGGTATAATAATTTGCGTTTGTCTTCTTTTTCTACCAGATATACTTTTTGCTGTACTGTTTCGGCTGTACTGGAAACAGGAGCTACAGAAACATATTTTGGCTGTGTCAGGAATGTATCGGCCAATTCCCGGATAGCGATAGGCATCGTTGCGGAAAACAGCAGTGTCTGGCGGTTACTGGGCGTCAGTTTGATGATCTTTTTAACATCGTTAATGAATCCCATATCCAGCATCTGGTCGGCTTCATCCAGTACCAGGTGGTGCAGGTGGTTCAAATCGATAAAACCCTGCTTGTGAAGGTCTAATAAACGTCCCGGTGTGGCAACCAGTACATCCACTCCTTTTTTTAGCTGATCGACCTGCGGTACCTGGTTGACACCGCCAAAAATCACTAAAGTCCGGATGTTGGTATATTTACCATAGGTATTGAAACTTTCTCCGATTTGAATGGCCAGTTCCCGCGTTGGGGTAACTATTAAGGTACGAATGTGCTTTACTTTTTTTGAAGAGCCCACAATGCGGTGCAGTAAATTCAGGATAGGAATTGCAAAAGCGGCCGTTTTTCCGGTTCCGGTTTGTGCACATCCTACTAAATCTGTTCCTTCTAAAATAATCGGAATTGCCTGTTCCTGAATGGGAGTAGGGCTTTCATATCCTTCTTCTGTTAAAGCTTGTTGTATATTACGAAGTAAATCTAAGTCTTGAAATTGCATAAAAAAACGATAACTTTTAGTTGTTATCGTTTACAAAAGTAGTTTAAAATATTGAGTTTGTTTATATGTTCAGTTTTGCCTTCATAAAGTCGGTTACCAGATAGGCGATCAATTTGCCCACCAGGTGGTTGTTTTTTTCATTGTCCAGGTCGGGTGCTCCTTCACAAATGTGCAGGTAAGAGGCATTAAGGCTTTGCCCGAAATAATGGATAAACTGGCGCAGCTGTTCGGCAGAGAAACCGCTTAAAGTCATGGCACTGCTGGCAATTCCGGGAATGGCATCCAGATCGATCTCAATCCCGAAAGGTTCGGAAGCGATATGTTTTTTAGCCATTTCCATTTCGGCTTCAAAACCTTTTTCTTTGCGAACGGCGATTTGCTCGTAAGTGTTGTATTTAATTTTTTCGGTAACCTTTTTAATGGCATCCAGTACGCTTTTGGGCGTATAGCTTTCGTGCAGTCCGAAAATAAAGTATTTTTTCAGGAAGCCTTCTTCAAAGGCATACGAAAAGCCATTGCCGCTGTGACGTCCTTCCAGCGCACGGAAATCGGTATGGGCATCAAAATTAATAGCATTAACCGGTTTGCCTTTTGCAAGGGCGAGTCCTTTAATATTGCCGTAAGCATTATTGTGACCGCCGCCAATAACAATAGGTGTTTTTCCGGCTTTGATGATCTGGCAGACGATGTGGGAAACTTCCTTGTCTATTTTTTCGACAAGTTTAAAAAAGTTCTTACGGTCTTCTTTTGAATGGATGTCCAGTTTGGTGACTTCTTCCATTTCGGCGGAAACATCAATTTTACCTAAAATTAACAATTGACTTCCTTTGCAAAAACGGTTGTTCTGGATGTTTACAATGCTTTTTAAAGTGCTTTCCCAGGCCGAAGCAGTTCCGGGACGACCCAAATTGGCACGTACTCCGATATCTTCCGGAATTCCCAGTAAAACAAATTCGGCATCACTGGATTGTACGAATTCCAGTGTATCCATCTCTTTAGGAACGGTTTGAATACGTTCGCCAAATTTTATTTCACCACTGCGATGATTGGTTATTTTAGTTAAATCGTTTAATGTAAAACGGATAAGTTTTTCCATATAAAAAATGTTGCTTCCAAAAATACTATTTTCTATAAAACTTTCGTTAATAACTTAAAGTAATAATTTTATATACATATATTTGAAAAAAAAATGTGACTATGGAAAATCAAAAAAGTAATTCGAGTTTAAAGGCTATTATTGTTGTTTTATCACTGCTGTTAATAGGAAGTTTGGCTTATATGTACAAGATGAGTACTGATAATCAGACTTCTGAGAATAAGATCATGAGTGAGAAAGATAAGCTTAATGAAGAGCTTCAAGCTTCAATTGCAAAATATGATGCCGCTATTGCAGATAACACTTCTCTGTCTACAGAGTTGACTGCAGAAAGAGATAAATTGGTCCAATTGCAAAAAGAGCTTGAAAAATCGAAAGGTGATGCCGCTTCACTGGCTAAATTTAAAAATGATTATCTGCGTTTAAAACGTGAAATGGATAATTTAATGAAGGAGAATGATGTGCTTAAAAAGCAAAATGCAACCTTAACAACACAACGTGACAGTACTCAGGTGGTTTTAAACAATGCCAGAGTAGTAAACGATACTTTAACATCACAAAACGACCAGTTGGCAAAAACCGTTGAAAAAGGGTCTAAACTAACAGTCCTTAATTTACAGACAACAGCTGTGAAACAAAGAAGCTCCGGAAAACAGATTGATACGGATAAAGCAAGAAGAGCAGATGTGTTGAAAGTGAGCTTTACGATCGCTGAAAACCAGATTGCAAAATCGGGAGATAAAACCTATTATATCCAGATTATCGATAGCAAAAACAATGTTTTAGGTGAAAAACGTATTGAGAACTTTGGGGATAAAACCTTAACGTACAGTTTTACTAAAACCGTTAAATATGAAAACAAAACCGTTCAGGTTACTCAGGATCTACCGGTAGAGAATATTGAAGGCGGTACTTTCTTTGTGAATATTTTCGACAAAGCAGAATTAGTATCTAAAACGAGTTTCACTTTACGATAAGCGGAACTACAGCAAAATAAAAAAAGCGGAACTTTTAAAGTTCCGCTTTTTTTATGCGATTATTTTTCCGTCAATAATAACCTGTTTAATCAGGTCCGTACCAAAAGCATACGGCAGCTGATAATAGGAAGTGATCGGTTTGGTAATAATGATATTTGCTTTTTTGCCTTTTGTAATACTGCCGTGAGTATCGGAAAGCCCCATGGCATAGGCGCCATTCAGCGTAGCGGCATTAATGGCTTCTTCCGGGGTCATTTTCATTTTAATGCAGGCGGTGGCGACCACAAAATTCATATTTCCGGAAGGGGTGGTTCCCGGATTAAAATCGGAAGCCAGAGCTAAAGGCAATCCGGCAGCAATCATTTTTCGCGCCGGAGTATATGGTATGCTGATAAAATAAGAACAGCTTGGCAGTGCTACCGGCATGGTGATGCTGTCTTTTAAAACGGCAATGTCTTCGTCGGTCACAATTTCCAGGTGGTCAACAGAAAGGGCTCCGTGTTTTACACAGGCTTCAATTCCGTTAATTGCCGTAAACTGGTTGACATGGATTTTCGGGATCAATCCGTATTGTTTTCCGGCTTCGATGATCCGTTCTGTTTCCGCTACCGAAAAATAACCGGTTTCCAGAAAGGCATCGATATATTCGGCAAGGTTCTCTCTGGCGATAGCCGGAAGCATTTCGTTAACAATTAAATCAATATAGCCGGTATGGTTTTCTTTAAATTCAGCCGGAAAGGCGTGAGCGCCTAAAAAAGTAGCTTTAATCGCGATTGGATAGTTTTCGGATAGCTTTTTGATTACGCGAAGCATTTTTAATTCGGCTTCGACCGTTAGTCCGTAACCGGATTTGATTTCTACCGCACCGGTTCCCTGCAGCATTACTTCTTCCAGTCTTTTTCTGGACTGGTTATAGATTTCCTCTTCCGGTGTTTCCTGTAGTTTTTTAGCAGAATTTAAGATTCCGCCGCCGCGATTGGCGATTTCTTCATAACTAAGACCGTTAATGCGGTCTACAAATTCCTGTACCCTGTTGCCGGCATATACAATATGAGTATGGCTGTCGCACCAGGTTGGCAATACCACGCTTCCTTCGGCATCGATAACGTCATACCCGGATTCAGGAGGGCAGTGGTCCATACTTCCGAAATCGGAAATCAAATCGTTTTCAAGTACCAGATAGGCATGGTCAATTTTGGGAAGTGATGCCATTTCCGCTCCGGAAACCTTGCTTATTCCTGCGGGTCTTACCTGTAGTAATTCTTTTATGTTTTTAATCAGGATTTTCATGTTGTTGTCTTTTAAGCAGCTATAGTGTTTGCCGGTATTCGGAAATAACGGGCCGTTTTGAAAGGGCTGCTGCCGGCTGCTGTTTTGTGTTTAAATAATTTTTGTAAAAATAAACTGGAATTTTAAAAACTCCTATCTTTATATAAAATTATTATGCAGTGAGAAAAGTTAAGTATCGAAAAGTCCGGAAAGTCCAGCCTAATTACTATGAATATACAGGAATTCACACCGATGAGCCTGTGAAGATGCAATTGTTTGTTTATAATGAAAACCGGTTTGAGGAATATTCCAAAGTTGCAATAAACAAGATCGAAAAAGAGCTGAATGACCTGCTGCAGAAAGAGGATGTAAAATGGCTGAATATACACGGACTTCACGATGTGGAGCTGATAAAAAAGATTGGTGATCAGGTTGGGATCCAGAATTTTATTGTGGGCGATATTTTAAACACGCTTCGCCGTACAAAAGTTGAAGAACTGGACGATATGCTGTTTTTTAATATCAAATCGATTTTGCCGGGGGATGATCTGGATAACATACAGGTGGAACAGATCAGTTTTATCCTGAAGGAGAATTTGCTGGTTTCATTCCAGGAAAAAAGAAGTGACTTTTTTACCCATATCCGGGAAAGGATCCGGACCGGAACCGGGATAGTCCGCAAGAAAAAGAACGATTACCTGCTGTATTTAATGCTGGATGCCATTATTGAAAACTTTTATATCACGATTGAAAGTTATGAGGACAGGATTGAAGCGTTAATGATCGAATCCAAAATAAATTACCGCCAGGATGTACTGGTACGTATTGAAAAAAACCGGGAGAACCTTAATTTCCTGAAACGGTCCATTATTCCGCTCCGGGATGCTTTGTATAGCCTGAAAAGTTTTCAGGATGATGATGAGTACGACGGGATTGAACAGGCAAACTATACGTTTTTTGCCCGGCTGCATCAAAAGTGTCTGGAGCTTTTAGAGCAAATTGATTATGATACAAATTCACTGGACAGTGCCTCACATTTTTATTTTTCGGCTCAGGGGCAGCGAATGAACGAGATTATGAAAATACTGACCGTTGTTTCGGTTATTTTTATGCCTTTAACGTTTATCGTGGGGGTTTACGGGATGAATTTTGAATACATGCCGGAGTTAAAAATGGAGAACGGTTATTATGCGGTTTTAGGGTTAATGGGGATTTTAGCCATTTTGATGGTGACCTATTTTAAAAGAAAAAAATGGTTTTAAAAGCTTAGACAAACGTTACTATGAAAACATTTATCAGTGCTATTTCCGGAAAAGAGTTTCCGATACAGGAGAAAGTTTCCGGAAAAACAATCAGAGGATCCATAATGGCGTTTATCCTGAAAGAGAATCCCGAATTTTCCAACGATAAGTTTATGGCTATCGGGGAACTGAATTATTTCCGGGAGAAATACATTTCCGATTTTTTGTTAAGAGAAGTAGGAGAAATTTCAGAATTGGAACAAACAGTGCTGAATGCCCTTAAAGATAAAACCATCGTGAGCAGCAAGCTGGAAGAGGATGAGGCGCAGCATTATACGTTCGGACAGCGGGTTGCAGATAGGGTTGCGGAGTTTGGCGGAAGCTGGACATTTATCATTTCGTTTATGACCTTTTTAGTCCTTTGGATAGGGTTTAATGTCTTTATTTTAATGAATAAAGGATTTGATCCGTATCCGTTTATTCTGTTAAACCTGATTCTTTCCTGTATTGCGGCATTGCAGGCACCGGTAATTATGATGAGCCAGAACCGCCAGGAAGAGAAAGACAGGGAAAGAGCGAAGAATGATTATATGATCAACCTGAAATCGGAACTGGAAATCCGGATGCTGCACGAGAAAATCGACCACCTCATTTTACATCAGGAGCAATCCATGCTGGAAATTCAGCGGGTACAGATTGATATGATGAATGATATTATTAAAAGGGTAGGGAAATAACTGCTATTGTACTATAATTTTATGTTTATCCAGTAATCCCAAAACGGAAGGATAGGAGAATTTGGCCTTTATGATCCTGTTTACATTAGGATCAATGGAGTAGTTGGTAGCCGTTCGCAAATCGGCTTTTTCCAGTATGGTATTGTCAAAGATGGCTTTGTTGCAATTGCAGTTTTCAAGCGTGGCTCCTGTGAGATCGGTTTGGGTAAAATCGACATCTTCCAGGATACATTTTTTAAAAGCGGTATTTTTTAGTTTTAATTTATAGAAAGAGGCCAGTTTTAAATTGCAGTTTTGAAATTTCAATTGCAGTAAAAAAGGTTCCGAGTCGTTAAAGTTAACGCCCAGCAGTTTGCAGTCGGTAAAAGTAACGTCTTTAAAAGCGGTACCGTTAATTTTAGCCATGCTGAAATCGCAATCGGTAAATTCACAATCAATAAAAATCAGATTCGGAAGTGAAACGTTGGCGAAGCTGCAATTAATAAACCTGCAGTTGTCAAATTCTGCTTTTTCCAACGGATGGGAAGTGTAATCTATCTTTTCGAAAATCTGGTCTTCTATAATCATGATCGCGTGGTTTTATAGTATAAAAAACCTGCAACTACTGTTGCAGGTTTTTGGTTTTATGGTGTATGGGAAAGTTCTTATTTTAAACTTCCTACCATGTCTTCCGGTTTTACCCAGGCATCGAAATCTTCCGGTGATACATAGCCTAAACGAACTGCTTCTTCTTTTAAAGTCGTTCCGTTTTTGTGTGCGGTTTGTGCGATTTCTGCAGCTTTATAATAACCGATTTTAGTATTTAAAGCAGTAACCAGCATTAAAGAGTTGTCAACCAGTTCCTTGATGCGTTTGTGGTTCGGTTCGATACCTTGTGCGCAATGCTCGTCAAAAGAAATACAGGCATCTCCTAATAGTCTTGCCGATTGTAAGAAGTTGGAAGCCATTAAAGGTTTGAAAACATTCAGTTCATAATGTCCTTGTGTTCCTCCGATCGTGATGGCCACATCGTTACCCATAACCTGAGCACATACCATTGTTAAGGCTTCACATTGTGTAGGGTTTACTTTTCCAGGCATAATAGATGATCCCGGTTCGTTTTCCGGAATGAAAATTTCACCAATTCCGGAACGTGGTCCCGATGCCAGCATACGGATGTCGTTTGCGATTTTATTTAAAGATACCGCTAATTGTTTTAACGCTCCGTGAGTTTCCACGATAGCATCGTGTGCTGCCAAAGCTTCAAATTTGTTTTCGGCTGTTACAAACGGATGTCCGGTGAATTTAGCGATATATTCCGCTACTTTCACGTCATAGCCGTCCGGAGTGTTTAATCCGGTTCCAACAGCGGTACCACCTAAAGCGATTTCCGATAAGTGTGACAACGTGTTTCTTAATGCTTTTAAACCGTGGTTTAACTGCGCTACATAACCGGAAATTTCCTGACCTAATGTTAATGGCGTTGCATCCATTAAGTGGGTACGTCCGATTTTTACAACGCTTTTAAATTCGGTTGCTTTAGCGTGAAGGGTGTCTCTTAATTTTTCAACTCCCGGAATAGTAACTTCCACTACAGCTTTATAAGCAGCAATGTGCATTCCTGTCGGGTAAGTGTCGTTAGAAGATTGTGATTTGTTTACATCATCGTTTGCTTTGATGATTTGTTCGCCTTCACCGATTTTAAATCCGGCTAAAACCTGAGCACGATTAGCAACTACTTCGTTTACATTCATGTTGCTTTGTGTACCGGAACCTGTTTGCCAGATAACCAACGGAAACTGGTCGTCCAGTTTTCCGGCTAAGATTTCGTCGCAAACAGCAGCGATAGCATCTCTTTTTTCTACGGGTAATACACCTAAATCGTGGTTAGCATAAGCCGCCGCTTTTTTTAAGTAGGCAAATCCTTCAACGATTTCTTTTGGCATTGATCCGGACGGACCAATTTTGAAGTTGTTTCTAGAACGTTCTGTCTGAGCTCCCCAGTATTTTTCTGCCGGAACTTTTACTTCACCCATGGTGTCTTTTTCTATTCTATATTCCATTTTATTGTTGTGTATATGTATTTGTAAATTCGTAATGAGAAACAACGGGTAACAGGAAAATAATGCGCTGTGTCCCTTGTTGTAAAATCCTTTCAAAAATAATCAATATCGACAGCTTAAAAAAATGAAATAAAATAAATTTCTGATAAATATTGGTTAAGACGATTATTCAGCTTATCTTTGGCGGGTATTCAAAATTCCGGAAAACATGTTTGAATTTCAACAGTATTTAGGCTTTTTACTTTTCTTGTGTATCTTAACCATTGGATTTTGGTTAATGATTTTCTTGGTTGGTTTTGTTCAGTATTGGCTGGGCGGAGCAATCATCGAATTGATCAAAGAAAAGAGAAATAAAAAGAAAGATGAATAATTAATATTATTCAAGATATAAAAGGGAACTAATAGTTCCCTTTTTATTTGCCTTGTTTTTTTTGCAGGAAGTATATGAGTCGTCCTAAAATAGGTTGACAGATTTTAGAATAAAAATATATTAACCAGTCAGGTTTACCTGGCTGGTTTTTTCATGTATAAAATTAGGCGTTTTCATCATTAAACTCAAATGAGGTCTTTTAGCATTATACGTTTCTATCGCTGTTTTTATAAGCTTTCCTAAAGTCTGACCATCTTTGCATTTATAAAACAAGAATTCGTTTTTTAAAATTCCGTTTATTCTTTCAGCTAAAGCATTTTGATAACAATCATATCCGTCAGTCATAGAGGGTGTAATACCGTTTTTAGCTAATACTTCCTGATAAATTTTAGAACAATATTGTAATCCTCTATCGGAGTGATGTATCAGGGGTAATGTTGATTTCCTATTCTGTATAGCCATTTTTAATGCCTGTACCACATTTTCAGAACTCATATCATCACTCAGCTTATACCCCATTATTTTTCTGCTATAAGCATCAGTAACTAAAGACAGATAATGGGTTTTCCGGGATGATTTGACATAAGTGATGTCGCTTACATATACCTGTTCAGGACGTTTAATCTCACACTCTTTCAAAAGATTTTCGTACTTGTGTAGCCAATGTTTAGAATAGGTAGTTTTAGTGTAACTCTTCATTGGTTTAACAAGTAACTTCTCCCTTCTTAGATAACCAAATAAGGCATCACGACCTATCTTTACACCCTGTTGATCAAATTGCTTCGAAAGTAGGTAATATAGTTTACGTGTCCCTATACGTGGCATTTCCAATCGCAAAGAAAGAACCAGATGCTTTACTTTGAGTAACTCAGATTCCCGATCGAGGATTCTTTTTTGTTCCTGATATATAGCTTGCCTACTTATCCCAAACAATCGGCAACTTTTGGACAAACTTATTCCTGCTCCTTCCCGGAGTCGGAAGATGGTTTGGGAGAAAACTTTTTTCGGATCTGGGTTCCGTACTGACTATCAGAAATGTCGATCATCGTATTGAGGATCTTATTTCGAAGCTTCTCATCTGCCAGTTCTTTCTCTAATCGTTTAATAATCTGAGCCGGGGTTTCTTTAGATTTAGACATAAATAACAGATTTGGTTTACTCCAGTCTAAGTTACCATATTTTCGCAGCCAAACCAAAACAGTACTTCTGCCTTGGATACCGTAAACAGTTTGAGCCTGTTTATAGGTCATTTCGCCTTGTTCAACTCGGGAAACTACAGCTAATTTAAAAGCCATATTATAATCCTTTTGAGTACGCTTAACTCGCGTTGTTGTTGTGTCTTTCATAATAAGTCGATTTTGTGTCAACTTATTTCAGGACGGGACAATATTATAAAAAAGGGAGCTCATTTACAGCTCCCTTTTTTAGTATTTTATTTGAAATATTCTATTTTGCGTTCCACTACAAATTTAGGTACTCCGCTAATCGTAATGGTTTTTTTAATCCAGTTGCCATGGCTGTCATATTCATAAGCCGTTTTGCGGTCCAAAAGAACGGCTTTGTCTTTACCGGTATACCTTTCTGTGATTAGATTGTTTTTATCGTCATACGTCTGGTCTAATTGCGCCGTTACGACCGCGTTGATGATTTCCTTGCGCTGGATGAGGTTGTTGTTTTTGTCATATTGAAATTCTTCCAGTACTTTCCCGTCTACAAATCCGTCATAGGTACGGTTTGATGTCAGATTGCCTTTGGTATCATAGGTTTTAACTTCGGAATATTCCATTTTATCCTGAGCATTCAGCGTTACGGTTTCGATGAGCAGGTTTTGGGCGTTATATTTATTGTTGATGGTGTATAGTCGTTTGTAATCGGGATTCAGGCGCTGTTCCATCGTCATATTGTTATGCTCGTCATAAGTATAATCGGTAAGGAACTGGATGGTTTTCTCTTTTAGGAAAGCTTTCTCTTCTCTCACTTTATCGTTTTTTCCGAAAGTATAGGTCGTTCTGTCGGTTAAATTGTCTTTACCGTCAAAGCGTCTTACTTCCACGCATTGGTTTTTGATAAAGGTGTTCAGTGTTTTTTCAATTTGTTCTCCCTGAGGATTTCTGCGGGTGATGATGGTATTGTTCCCGTTGTCGTCCCAGGAGTATTTGGTTGTAAATGCTGAGGTCGGATTAATATATTGGGTAACCAGTAATTTTTTGTCTTTATTGGTAAAAGTCGTTTCTTCAAGCAGGTTTCCGTTCATCAGGATTTTTTTCTCCAGGATCAGACTTCCGGTATTGCTGAATGCCAGGTGGCTGTTGTAGCCGTTCTGGTTTTCGGTTTTTGGTTCACCGATTTTACCATCAACGAGTGCAAATGATTTTTCAGTAACGCTTTTTACATTGTCGGAAAGTTTATAATCTTTCCAGTTGTTGACAATTTCTGTCGGTTTTTCTTCTTTTTTGCAGGCGATTAATAAAAAGGTCAGTAAGAATAGGGTATAGGTCGATTTCATTTGATATGTATTAATAGTCAAAAATCCATTATTTTTTTGAGAATGACAATTATTTCTGAGAATTAACATCAGAAAGCGTCGTTTTTGTGTTAAGAGCGTGGCTGTTGCTTTGCTGTGCGTACTGTTTTAGAAAATTCGTATAAAATAAAAAATCTACCCTGGGGTAGATTCTCTATAATTATAACGTGGGTAATAAAAGTATGATGAGTCTATAAGATTCTGAATTATCGTTTTGGTTGCTTTAAAAAATGTTATTTTTTTATAAAATTTATATAATGCTGAAACGCAGTGTTTTATTTTAAACTTTTTGTAATAAAAAATACTAATCCTGTACGCCCGGAGATAATTGCGTTCTGTACTGGGAAGGGGTACAGCCTTCAAAGCGCTTAAAAAACTTGGTAAAGTTGGAAGGGTCAAATGTCAGTAAGGCGGCTATGCCGGCAATGGGCATCGTGGAGTCTTTCAGTAATTTTCGGGATTCTTCCATAATTCTGTTTTCAAAATAGAAACAGGGTGAATTGCCGGTTTGTAGTTTTATGGTTGTACTTAAGTGTACCGGATGAATGCACATTATAGCTGCGATGTCTTTGATCTCATACATCGTATCGGCCTTACCCTGCAGGATATTGTCAAGATGCAGGTTAACCTGATCCATAAACTGAAGTGTAATTTCTTCTTTCCGGGAAATGTATTTTTGAGGCAGTTTGGTCATCTTATAACAGTGAAATACAAAGTTAGGTTAAAGGTACGGATTGACTGATGATGGATAATAAAAAATCCGCCTGCGGGCGGATTAGTATTTATTTTTTGATTTTTGCTTGTGCGGCATCGAATTTTTTAGAAACGGCATCCCAATTGATCAGGTTGAAAAAAGCAGTGATATAATCTGCTCTTTTGTTCTGATAGTTCAGGTAGTAAGCATGTTCCCAAACATCCATGCCAAGAATCGGCGTTCCGGAGATGCCTACATTTGGCATTAACGGGTTATCCTGATTTGGCGTGCTTCCTACTACTAAAGCTCCGGTTTTGTCTACAACCAACCAGGCCCATCCGGAACCGAATTGTTTTGCACCGGCATCGGAAAACTGTGTTTTGAAGTTTTCAAAAGAACCGAATTTAGTGTTAATAGCGTCTGCTAAAGCACCTTTTGGTTCCCCACCGGCTTTCGGAGCCATAATTTCCCAATACAGATTGTGATTGTAATAACCGCCGGCATTGTTGCGGACAGCTTTGTTCTCAGGATCCAGTTTGGTTAGGATGTCTTCTATGGTTTGTTGTTCCAATGCGGTACCGGCAATCGCTTTGTTTAAGTTATTGGCGTATCCTACATGGTGTTTTGAATAGTGAATTTCCACGGTTTTAGCATCAATATGAGGTGCTAAGGCATCATAGGCATAAGGCAGTCCTTTCATTTGAAAAGTACCCGGATCAGCTTTTACATCGGCAGGATTTCCCAGAGGAGAAGCCGTTTTTGACTGTTCTACAGGATCGGGTATCTGAACAACTTCTTCCAGGTTGTTTTTGTCTTTACAGGAAAACAGAACACTGGAAAATAGGAAACTTGCAACTATGATATTGGATTTTCTCATAATTTATGGTATTAAGGAATTAACAATTTCAATGTATAATTTTTTGGCTTCATCCGGAGATAAATGGCGTACCTGCATCCAGGCATTCATTTTAAAGGCGTTTCTGAGATCCTGGGGTTCCTGGAAAGATTCTCCTTTGGAATAGCCGGAAGTAGCTTGTTTGTAATAGGCATAGAGACGCAGCATGACATCCTGAGGCAGGCCTTCTGTCATATTGGAAGCTTTTTCAAAAGCTTTTTGAAATTGCGTATCTAAATCGTAATCGGTCATTATTGTTTGGTTGCAATGATAGTTTTGTTGCCTACGGCCTTATCATTTAGTTTTACATTAATTTCCGTACCTAATGGTAAGTATAAGTCCACTCTGGAACCGAATTTAATAAAACCGGCATCCGTTCCCTGAACAACTCTCATGCCTTCTTCGGCATAGTTTACAATACGTCTGGCCAATGCACCGGCAATCTGGCGGTACAATACTTCACCAAAGATTCTGTTTTCGATAACAACAGTCGTTCTTTCGTTTTCTTCACTGGCTTTCGGATGCCATGCAACAAGATATTTACCCGGATGGTACTTGCTGTATTTGATCAATCCGTTTAGTGCATATCGGGTAACGTGTACGTTAATAGGTGACATAAAAATAGAAACCATTAAACGTTTTTCTTTAAAATATTCCGGTTCGTATACTTCTTCAATAACAACTACTTTTCCGTCTACCGGAGCAATAACATGATTGTCGCTGATAGTGGCAATTCTTTTAGGATTTCTAAAGAACTGAAGTACGAGTACCAACAGGATTAAAGCAATGATCTGTACTGCTTTCATCAACCAGAAAATACTAATGAAACGATCTGCTAAAAGTATAGCAGCGGTAACCAAAATGGTTGTTATTAAAATAATTTTTGCGCCTTCCTTATGAAACATAATTTAAAATTTGATAAAATAAATATAGAAATGGTATTGCAAATATAACACTATCTAAGCGATCTAAGATACCTCCGTGTCCGGGCATTATTTTTCCGCTGTCTTTTACACCGGCAACTCTTTTGAATTTTGATTCTACCAAATCGCCGATAGTGCCGAAAAAGCCTACAATCAAACCGGTAAATATCCAGGTAACAGGGGAGAAGAAAGTGAAGAACTGGCTTAGGATATAACTTCCGATCATCGTAAAGATCAGTCCGCCAACAAAGCCTTCAATTGTTTTTTTAGGAGATATTCTCTCAAAGAGTTTCGTTTTTCCGAATGATTTCCCGACGATATAGGCAAATGTGTCATTTGTCCATATTAATACAAACACACCAATAACAATCTTAGGATTGAAAGTACTGGTTATAAAAGGGAGTTTCATTAACAGTATAAAAGGCAGGATAATGTAGCCGAATAGTTTTACGTATTTTGAGGCTTTGTCTGCTTTTACATGAATACGGGTGCTGAACAGGTCGATGATCAGATTAACAGATACAAATAAAGCCGCCAGGCAGATGGCGATATCGGTAGCAAAAGCATTGGTCCGGAAAGCAACAAACAAGATGTAGCTTGCCAGTCCGAGTACTATGGGTAATCCGTTTTTTAAATGAATCAGTTTGCAGAATTCTACAACAGCAATCAGTAGGAAGACTCCAAAGAGCAAAGAAAAGCTTACTTCAGAATAAAGGGTGGCCGATATTAATAATAATATATATATAAAACCCGAAAGGGCCCTGATACTGCTTTCTCCCATATTACAAATCTTCTAAAAGCAGTAAATAGAGATTTTTAGGGCAGCTGCCGTATTGTAAAAAATCTTCCTCTTTCGCTTTTTCGAAATATTTAAAAGTGGTGATATTCGTTGGATATTCTTTGTCGTATTTTCTTTTAATATCTCTTAAACCATCGCTTTTATTGGCAATAATCTGACTGGTTGTAGCCAGTATGATGATATTAGAGGGTAAATCGTTGGGTTTGTTTTGTCTAAGCTGATTGGATGAAAAAAGTATCGAACCTTCATCGGCGATAAGGCTTTCACAGGTAGCGAATAAAAATTTTGGATTTTTAGGGCTGTTATAGCTTAGTTTATTTTCGTCAAGAAGACTAAAAAGTTTTGGCTCCAGGCAAATTACTTCGCTTTCGAACCAGTCGTTCTCAACTAATATGCTTTCAAAATTATCGTGTACTTCGGGTAAATTTTCACAATACAAAAACTTACCTCCATTTTTTTTGAAATTGAAAGTGAATTGCTCATCTATTGGCATCTCAATCTCCGGATGATACTGGCTCAATTCGGGCTCTTTTTCCTCCTTTGAAGTATCGTTCGCATTGCCGAAAAGTTTTTTAAAAAGACTCATAAAAGTAGGTCAGATCTTTGTTTTTTGCACTTGAAATCAATCAAAGATAAAAAAATCTTAATTCAATATTACATTAGAATTAAGATTTTTATATAAAATGTGATATTTATTTTTCTTATGATTCGGTAACTACTTCATTTTCTGTTTTTTCATAAGGACGCTTCCCGAAGATCGTTTCCAGGTCGTCTTTGAAAATAACTTCTTTCTCAATTAAAATATCGGCTAACTGATTCAGTTTTTCCTTATTTTCATTCAGGATATGAATCGCTCTGTTGTACTGCGATTCGATTAAATCCGAGATTTCTTTGTCAATGATTCTGGCTGTTTCTTCCGAATATGGTTTGGAGAAATTGTACTCACTCTGACCTGACGAATCGTAATAGGTTACATTCCCTAATTTGTCATTTAATCCGTAAACGGTTACCATGGCACGGGCCTGTTTTGTTACTTTTTCAAGGTCGCTTAATGCTCCGGTTGAAATCTTGTCGAAAATAACTTTCTCAGCCGCACGGCCACCCATGGTTGCACACATTTCATCCAGCATTTGCTCCGGTCTTACGATCAGACGCTCTTCCGGTAAATACCAGGCAGCTCCCAAACTCTGACCACGCGGAACGATGGTTACTTTTACAAGCGGTGCTGCATGTTCCAGCATCCAGCTAACTGTTGCGTGACCTGCTTCGTGTATGGCAATGGCACGTTTTTCTTCCGGGGTAACAATTTTATTTTTCTTTTCAAGACCACCTACGATTCTGTCAACAGCATCCAGGAAGTCCTGTTTGTCAACCGCTTTTTTACCTTTACGGGCAGCAATCAGTGCCGATTCGTTACAAACGTTGGCAATGTCTGCTCCGGAGAATCCCGGTGTTTGTTTTGCCAGGAAGTCTGTATCGAGTTCTTCCGATTTTTTAAGCGGTTTTAAGTGTACTTCAAATATTTCTTTACGCTCACGAACGTCCGGTAAATCCACATAGATTTGTCGGTCAAAACGTCCGGCACGCATTAAAGCTTTGTCTAAAACATCGGCTCTGTTTGTCGCTGCCAGAACGATTACGTGGGTATTGGTACCAAAACCGTCCATTTCGGTCAGTAATTGGTTTAATGTATTTTCACGCTCGTCATTAGAACCGGAGAAATTGTTTTTACCACGGGCTCTACCCACAGCATCAATCTCGTCGATAAAGATAATGGACGGTGATTTTTCTTTTGCCTGTTTGAAAAGGTCACGTACACGTGAAGCTCCCACACCTACAAACATTTCAACAAAATCAGAACCGGATAAAGAGAAGAAAGGTACTTTTGCCTCTCCGGCTACAGCTTTTGCCAATAATGTTTTTCCGGTTCCCGGAGGACCAACCAATAAGGCTCCTTTAGGGATTTTACCACCAATGCTGGTGTATTTTTCCGGTTGCTTCAGGAATTCCACGATCTCCTGGATTTCTTCTTTAGCGCCTTCCAGACCGGCTACGTCTTTAAACGTAACTTTAATATCGTTTTTTTCGTCAAATAGTTTGGCTTTGGATTTTCCGATAGAGAAAATCTGACCGCCACCACCGCCTGAACCACCGCCAGACATTCTTCGGAACATAAATAACCAGAAGGCTATTATCAGAATGATCGGAAGGAAGTTAATCAGGATATCACCCCAGTTACTTTCCGGTTCTGAGGAATAATCATTCAGTTTTCCTTCCAAACGGGCTTCTTCCAGTTTCTTTTGAAAAAGTTCGCTGTTCGTACCGATGTCCAGCGTATAATGCGGACCGGTATTTTCTTTTCCTAATAGGTTTTTTTTCTCAACTTTTGCGTGAGTTTTGCTACTAAGCGCTTCTTTTTTCAGGAATACCTGAGCCGTACTTTTATTAAAAACTACTTTGTCTACCTGACCGGAGTCTAGGTATTGGTAGAATTTGGATAAAGTTGTCGGTTTAACTTCCTGGAAATTGGTTCCGCTGGAAACAAGCTGTATCGCAATTAAAATCAAAAGTACTGCACCATAAATAACCCATGGGCTTATTCTGATCTTAGAAGGATTCGGTTTTTTATCTTTTGACATGTGAAAATGTGAGTGTTAGTATTTGTTTTCAATTGAAGTGATTTTAGCATCACCCCACAGACTTTCGATGTTGTAGTATTCACGGATGTGTTTTTGGAATACATGCACCACGATGCTCACATAGTCCATTAAAACCCATTCTCCGTTTTCGGTACCTTCAACATGCCAAGGTTTGTCTTTTAATTCCTTGGAAACTACTTTTTGTATAGAGTTAACGATCGCGTTAACCTGTGTATTGGAATTACCGTTACAAATTACGAAATAATCGCATACGGTGTTTTCGATTGCTCTTAAATCCAGAATATCTATATCATTCCCTTTAACTTCTTCTACGCCTTTGATGATGTTTGCTAATAAATCATCATTATTAATATCCTTTTTCGCCATTTATTATTTTATATATTTTCGCAAAGTTATCAAATTTTGTCTTTATTTTTGAACCTTAACACAAGATTAAGCGATATAAAGTTATTTATTTCTATGAATATTATCAAACTCGGTGCCACATCTTCGACAAATGATTTTTTAAAAGATTTACTGACAAAACAATTTGTTGAAAACTATACGGTTATCATTGCAGAAAATCAGACAAAAGGCAAAGGCCAGATGGGATCGGAATGGAATGTGGAATCGGGTAAGAATTTGACCTTTAGTGTCTTAATCAAGGATTTGCTGCTGGATATCAATGCGATTTTTCATTTGAATGTTGCAGTAGCCATTAGCATAGTGGAGGCATTGGAAAGTTTAAATATTCCCGGTTTATTTATTAAATGGCCTAACGACATTTTGGCAGAGAACAAAAAGATCGGTGGCATACTGATTGAAAACAGCATCAAACCGAATGGTGAGATTTTTTCTATCGTGGGCATCGGGCTTAATGTGAACCAGAAAAACTTTAAAAATCTGCCTAAAGCGAGCTCACTTTTGGCGATAACAGGTAAAGAATTTGATAAGGAAACCGTTTTTGTTGCCATTCTGGAAAACCTGAAACGGAATATGGCTTTGCTGCGAAATAAAGAGTACAGCCTGCTTTGGGAGGTTTATGATAAAAACCTGTTTAAAAAAGGAGTGCCGATGCCGTTTGAAACGGATGATCACCATCGTTTTATGGGGATTATCAAAGGAGTAACCTCAAACGGTAAGCTTGAGGTGCTCCTTGAAGATGATTCGGTAAAAACGTTTGATATTAAAGAAGTCAGGTTGTTATATTAACCTTTTACCTGACGATAATTTCGTATTTACTCAGTAATCCTTTTAAGCCGTCTTTAGAAAACTGCGCTTTTTTCAACCGGGTCTTTTCCGGATCGATCGTGAAATTGTAGCTGGTTACGAAATCCGCTTTTTCTGCTTTGGCATCTGTGAAAACTGCTTGGTGTAGGTTGCAGTTGTCAAATAATACTGCTGTTAAATCGGTGCCCATAAAATCGGCGGCAATCATACTGCAATTGGTAAAGGTCATTTGTTTTAATTTGAGAGCGTAAAACTTGGAATAGTCTAAAAGACAGTCCTTAAAATGGAATTCAAACAGCAGCTGGTCGGTCATGGCAAAGTTAACATTCGTGAAATCACAGTTGTTAAATTGGACATTTCGTAAGCCGACATAATTGATTTCTGCTTCTTTAAAGTTACAGTTGTCAAAATTACAGTCGGTAAAAGCTACTCCTGAAAAATTACAATTGGTAAAATCGCAGTGACTAAATGTGCATTCTTCGTATTCTTTAAACTTAATTTCGTTTTCGGAAAAAATATGATCCTTAAAAGTGGTATTGAATATAAAATCGTTGTTTTTCATTAAAGTGGCTGCTGGCTGCTTAAAGTGAATTTTTTTTCATGTGTCAGTTTTTGGGGTTTTCTAAATCAATTCTCTCGAGAATATCTCTGTCAATAGGCTTACACAGGTAGCCTATTATTTCGGGAAAGCTATTGGCTTTTTCCCGGTCTTCGTTAGCAATTGAGGAGCTTGCTATGTAAATGGCAGGTTTTTTTTCAAACTTGAAATCAATCCGCCGCAATTCATTCATAAATGCCCAGGCGTCCATTTCCGGCATGTCGATGTCTAGTAGGATAACATCGGGAAATTCCTCGGCATTTTCAATTTCTTTGAATGAATCAATAGCAACTTTTCCATTCTTGTAACTAAGAATCTGACTAAATAACTGACTTTTCTCAATTATTTTTTTTGTAATTAATTGATAGATGGGGTCATCATCAATGATACAGATACTTTTTGGGGCGTTCATCTGAAATATATTTTAAAAGTTGTTCCTTCGCCTAATGCGCTTTTAACGACAACTCTTCCACCCATAGCATCAATCTGGTTTTTAGAAATGAATAAACCGATTCCTCTTGCTTCACCGTGATTGGTGAATGTTTTGTACATTCCGAAAAGTTTTTCTCCATTTTTTTCCAAATCAATTCCTATTCCGTTGTCTGTTATTTCTAAAACGGTTTTTCCTTCTTCCTGATACGATTTGAGGTCAATGACCGTTTGTCTGTCAGGATGTCCGTATCGAATGGCATTCGATATAAAATTAAGCAATATACTTTCCAGATAAGCAGGATTGTATTTTACTTCTATATCATTGTTTACTTCATTCTTAATTATTACATCATTCTTTAAAATTTGTTCTCGGAGTACATCCAGTGTTTTTACTATGTATTTATTTAGGTTTAAGGGTTCAATAATAAGGTTAATATTGGTTTGAATGGTGACAACTTCATTCAGATTGTTCATGGTTTCATTAAGTACCGAAGAAACAGATTTCAGCAGCTGAATCATTTCTTCTCTTTCTTCATCGGTATCCGCAGATTCAATCAGATTGGAGATGGATTGAATATTGCTGGTATGCGAACGCAGGTTGTGCGAAACGATATACGAGAAGTTTAAAAGACGCTTGTTCTGTTCGGTAACCAGATGGAGGGTATTGTTCAGTTCAAGCTCTGCCATTTTGGCTTTGGTAATGTCAATCATGATACCTCTCAGGTTTACGGCAATATCATTTTCGACCACAACGCTAACGATGTCACGAAGCCATACGATTTCGCCGTCTTTGCGAATCATGCGGTATTCGGAGTCGTGTTGTCTTTTTTCGTAAGTGTATCGGGAGAAATACTCGATTACCCATTCCCTGTCGTCCGGATGAACGTGGTTGATCCAGAAAGAAGGGGAGTCCAGCCATTCTTCCGGTGTATAGCCTAAGATGTCTTCTACTTTACGGCTGATAAATGTAAAATCATAAGTATTCGGATCGCCTTCCCATACAATACCATCGATAGTGTTGATCAGGGATTCGATTTTCTGCTGCGATTTCAGAATGACTTCTTCAGAGTTTTTACGTTCCGTAATGTCCTCTGTCGATACCAGAACGCGTTCTAAAGTGCCTTCATATTCCGGTACCACGCTCCATCTGAAATGAATGTGGCGGTGCTCGTTATCCAGCAGTCTTACCTGGGAATCCCCGGTAATGTGGTTTTGTCTTTGTGTAATGGCAATTAATTGTTTGGTGAAGATAGGAATGCCTTCTTCGTCAAAAATGGTGCTTAATTTACCTTTTAATATGTTTTTGTCTTTAACGGAATGTAAGGCCAGGCACATGTTGTTGACATCGATTACCTTAACCATGGTAAGGCAGTTCAGGACAACATCGCGGTTGTTTTTGAAATAATTCTCAACATATTCTTTACTGGCGTCAATAAGATCCAGTTCGCTTAGATAATTTTTTACTTCGGAGAAATCTTCTTCCCATAAGGGGATAGGGGAGTTGTTGAATAAACTTTTAAAACGTTTTTCACTTCTCTTGATTCTGTCCTGTGCTTCTTTTTTGTCGGTTATATCTTCAATGATACCAATGTGTGAAGTCGGTTTTTCGCCAACAGACCATAGCGGTGTAATGGTAACGCTTGCCCAGACAATGTTTCCGTCTTTGTGGAAGAAGCGTTTTTCAAGTCCGAATTCCCGGATGACACCTCTTTTCAGAAGCCTCATTTTTTTGAAATCATTTTCCAGATCGTTAGGATGGGTGATCATCATATAATCCATCTTGCTGATTTCGTTGGTTTCATATCCCAGCATTTGGCAAAAGCGTTCGTTGGCTTCTATGAACGTACTGGAATTGGAATCAATATGGGCAATTCCGATGGCGGCCTGTTCGAATATGGATTTGAACTTAATCTCGCTCTTCATTAAACGAAGTGCCTGAGAATGTACCAGACGCTGTAGTTCTGATGGTCTTTTTAATAAGCTTGTCGTAAATAAGCCGCAAATCAGCGAAAGCACGATCGCCAGGATGGCTATCGGTGTTAGCTGTTTGATTAAATAGTAATTGTTTGTGGTAATCAGGTATAATTTCCAGTCTCCTTCCGGGAAGGAAACGGTCAGGTGTGTTCTTTTTCGGAAATTTTTCTTATTCGGCAAGAAGAATTCTTCTTTACCGGTATCGGTATCGGTTTTTGAGAACTGAAAGTAATATTTGTCTTTAGAGAATGCTTTGATACCGGAAGACTCCAGAAAGGTGTCAAAACGGATCACAACGGCGCAGAAGCCCCAGAATTTATTGGCTTTAAAAACCGGAAACCGTCCGATGATGCCCAATCCGCCCTGTTTTAATTCTACCGGACCGGCATAGTACATTTTACGGAGCTCAATAGCTTTTAAAGCGGATTTGTTTTTTTTTAAAGGGTCAAGGATGTTGTAATTAACAACGGCTTCATTTCCTTCTAAAGGATATACATATTTGATCACACCGCCCGGAACCAATTCGATAGCATCAATATTCGGACTGGATTCGATGAGTTGTTTTCCTACTTCGTTAAAGTTTTTGGAATGACCGTTATCGTCAATGGTCATGGCTAACGTTAGGGTTGTGATGTAACTGTTTTTCAAAGACTGCTCAATATTCTGATGAACGACATTCAGAATACTGCTCATTTCACGCTGTTCGCTTTCTTTTATGATTTGATAACGTAGAAAAAGAATTAAATTTGAGATTAAAAATAAAAGTGTAAATACCAATATCCCAGTGGTTTTAGGTCTTGATAAAAACCAACTTATGAGAATAGTAATTTTTTTATCCAGATTCATTAGAGATGCCTTTGGGGATGGGTGTTAAAACTTTATAAATTTATAAAAAATACGAATAAATGAATTAAAAAAAATGCAAAAAACTCATTATTTCACAATAAAAGTTAGATTTGAATAAAAAAAAAGCTCATCTTAAAGATGAGCTGATATTGTGACCTCGACAGGATTCAAACCTGTAACCTTCTGAGCCGTAATCAGATGCGCTATTCAGTTGCGCCACGAGGCCTTGTTTTTACGGGTGCAAATATAGGCAATAATGTGTAACTTGCAAACGAAATTGAAATAAAATTTAAAAAAAAATGGCACTAAAAGAGTATGTACGTGATATTCAGGATTTTCCTAAAAAAGGAATTATTTTCAAAGATATCACTCCGTTGCTGAATAGCCCGGAAGGAACTAAAGAATGTCTGTCAATATTGATGGAAAACCTGAAAAATAAGAAGATCGATAAAGTAATCGGAGTGGAAAGCAGGGGCTTTTTCTTTGCTACTTTGCTGGCTCATGAACTTAATGTTGGGTTTGTACCGGTCCGTAAACCCGGAAAGCTGCCTTTTACGACCATTTCGGCTTCGTATGAGCTGGAATATGGTTCGGACAATTTAGAGATCCATACAGACGCGATAAAGAAAGGGGACAGGGTTTTGATCCATGATGATGTACTGGCGACAGGAGGCACCGCTAAAGCCGTTTGTGAGTTGGTAGAAAAGCTGGGCGGAGAAATTGTTCAGTTGAATTTCTTAATGGAGCTGCGTTTTTTAAACGGAAGGGAGAAAATTAAGCCGTATGATATTTTTGCGGCAATGGAATATTAGTCCAGCGCTTTACAGGTAACATAATACCGCCAGGCAAGAATTGCCTTTTGCCAGTTGCTGGCTTTGGACAAATCCAGATTTTGTTTGCTGTAACTGGGAAGCAGTATTTTGTTTATCCGGGCTAATGCTTTGAACATGAGTATGTTGTTTTTGTAAAGTTAAAAAAAAGACTGTCATGAATGCATGACAGTCTTTTTTTTAGTTGTTTTTTTCTTCTTTTTGCGCTTTTTCTACACGCTTTTCGATTTCTTTCTCGCGAAGTTTGAGGGCTTTTTCTTTGGCTTTCATAGCGTCTTTTCGGAGCTCGTCTCTGTGTTTAAACATTTCGTCCCTTTTCTTGAACATTTCGTCTCTTACCTTAAATTGCTCATCTCTCTTTTTGAACATTTCATCTCTTTTCAGCATGGCTTCCTCTCTTGCTTTGAAAGCCTCCGCTTTTGCATTTTCTATTTCAGGTCTGATTTTTTCCATTGAAACGCGGGCATCTTCTATGGCTTTTCGGGCAATTTCTGCAGTATCGATATCAATGTCGTCACTGTTAAAAACTTCTTCACCGTCAATAATTATCCGTGTGCTTCCTTTTTTGGAAACAACTTTACCGTCTTTAATAACCACACTGCTGCTGCTGGTTGTTGTTGTAGAGCTTCTCATCGGAGCTGGTGATGCCGGAGCAGATGGCGAAAGCGGACTTGCCGGAGAAGGCGGACTTGCCGGAGAAGGCGGGCTAGGTGGCGATGGTGGACTCGGCGGGCTTAACAGATTGTCAAACCAGGAGCTGTTATCCTCGGCATCGTCATTGTCATCGTCGCTATTTTGGGCAATCGTTTTTACACTGGTTCTTCTGTTGGGAGTGTCAGGTGTTGCATCGGTATTAAAGCCAATTTTTACTTTCCCGTTTTTGTCCGTTTTTCGGACAATACGGATAGTGGATATCGGTTCATCGTTGTCGATTTGCGTAATACCGTTATTTCCGTTGTTGTCTTTGAACTGCACTTTAATACGGGTGATTTCCCCATTCTTATTTCGTTTTATCTTGGAATATTTAAGATTGATGCCATATTCGTTTTGAAGCAGCTCGGCATTTCTTTTTAATTCTTCGTCTGTAGTATTTTTGTTTATTACTACAGTAACATTATCGGCTGTGGCAGCTTTTTCACTTTGTGCTATATGGCTTTGTTTTTCCTGTGCCAGGATTTTTACCTGGAACTGCATGATGAATAATGCCAGAAGCGGAAGGATGATTAGGTACTTCCACAAATTCCTTTTTCGGGACTGATCTTTGTTTAACATAACGATTCGTTTTTTGATTAATGATTGATAAAAATGATTGGTGATCGCAATGCACTGGGTGTGCATGGTTACTTTTACTAAGGTTTTTTGATACGCTTTTTTATCATTGACAACTTTTGTTGCTTCTGCATCGGCAATGAATTCCAGATTTTGGGCTATGGCTTTTTTGTATACCCAGATAATAGGGTTAAACCAGAAGAAAATACAGAACAGCTGCGCAATAAGCATGTCGGCCGAATGCTTTTGAATGCTGTGGATTTTCTCGTGCTCAATAATGTCTGTTAACTCGTGCTGCTGTAAAAGCTTGGAGTTGTAAACAATGTAATTAAAGAAAGAAAAAGGTGATTGGACTTTTTCCGTATCGATATAGTAAAGATTATTTTTGGTAACGGCTTTTGGTTTTTCAATTATCTGCTGTAAAGAGATGTATTCTGCTATAAAGCGGATACATAATAAAAGAATTCCGACAGCATATAATAAAATGACAATTAAATGGTAGTTAATTTGAAAATCAGGTTCACTGACCGCCGGAATTGTATTTTGTATGTATGGATGATAGGTGTCCGGGACAGTTGGAGTGCGTTCTACCCAGATAATTTTCGTGAACGATATTAAAGGCAGCAAAACGGAAGTAAACAATCCTAATAGTAAGAACCAGCGGTTCGAATTGAAAAAAGTTTCTTTTCTCAAAAAGATAAAATACGCCAGATAAAAAACAGCTATCAGCACTGTTACTTTTAAGATATAAATACCAAACGCTTCCATAAACCTATTTTTTTTCGATCATGTCTAAAATTTCACGTAATTCTTCAGCACTGATTTTTTCCTCTTTAGCAAAAAAGGAAACCATACTCTTATAGGAGTTGTTAAAATAATTCTCAATAGCATTATTCATAAAACCTTTGCGGTAATCCTCCTTCGAGATCAGCGGGTAATATTGATGGGTATTACCAAAAGCTTTGTGGGACACATAGCCTTTCTCTTCCAGGTTTCGGATTATGGTGGATAATGTATTGTAATGGGGCTGGTCTTCCTTAATTTCTGCAAGCACCTCTTTTACAAATGCTTTTTCCAGCATCCATAAAATGTGCATTACTTCCTCTTCTTTGTTTGTTAACTTCTGTGTCATGATAAATTATTGCGATACTGTTTGCAATCCTTATTATAGTAACGCAGAACAAATGTATAACTATAAATTTAGTTTTGCAACTAAAAAAGTAGTTTGTAAACTAAAAAAATAGTTAAGCCGGGGTTTTGGAAGATTGAATGTGTTTTAAAATGTTGTTTTTTAGTGTTTTATGAATTTTCGTTTCGCAATATTTTTTGCAGCCAGATTCCGCATAAAGCTGCAATTCCGGCAAAAGTGCCCATAAAAATCCAGTTGGTATTGTAGTTGTAGCGGGATATGATCTCCATTCCGGTTTTCGAACTCATAATATGCGCAAGGCTGAAGCTCATGGTGTACAAAGCCATATAACGTCCTTCGTGTCCTTTGGGAGCACGTCCCATGGCAAAGGAATTTGAAAACGGGAAAGCAAACATTTCTCCAAAAGTGATAAAAATCATGCTGAGCACGAGTATTCCGGCCCATATATTGAGTAACAGCAGGTAAAAGGCTATGGCAATGCATACGGAGCCATAAAAAATGATTTTTGTTTTATCCGTTTTTTTGCGTTCGAAATAACTGACCAAAGGCATTTCAAAAAAGAAGATCATCAAACCGTTAAAGGACATTAGTAATCCCGTTTGAAATTCGGAAAGGTTGAATTGCTCATGATGGTATAACGGCAGGGTTGTAAATAGCTGAAAGAATACCATGGCGGTTGCAAAACTGATAAAAAGAAACAGCCAGAAAGGACGGTCTTTAAAAACGGATTTTGCCACGGCAGGAGCATCGTTATGACTGTGAAAAGCTTCTTTTTTCTTTTCTTTTACCAACAGGGCAAAAATGAGGATGGAAACAATACAGGAAGCACCGTCTATCCAGAAAAGCCCCTGGTAGCCGATTCCCATAATGATTAAACCGCCTAAAGCCGGTCCGGCAGCAAAGCCGAGATTTACGGCTAACCGGACTAAGGTGAGCGCGCGGGTACGGTTTTCCGGTTTGGCATAGGCACTTAACGATACAAACATTGCCGGACGAAACATATCGGCAATGATCATGATCGAAAACATGGCGAGGCACAGGCCTGCAAAGCTGGTGATAAACTGAATTACGAAAAACAGCAAACCGCTGGTGAAAAGACTGAAAATCATGATCCGGTAAAAGCCTATCTTGTCTGATAGTTTACCGCCCAGCCAGGAACCGATCATCGAACCGGCGCCAAAACAAACCATTATCCAGCCTACCTGATGGTAGTCGAAAAGCAGGTCCTCTTTTAAATACTTGGATAAAAAAGGGAGTACCATGGTTCCGGCACGGTTGATAAATGTAATTAGCGTAAGGATCCAGATCTCTCTTGAGAATCCTTTAAAGTTATTGATATAACGGGAAAAAGCCTGTTGCAGCATAGCGGGTTTCTAAACATCAAATTTACAAACTAATTTATTCCGGTTTTAGTATTTTAATACGGTTTAATCGTTAAATCATGATGAATTTTTCAGCATGGTATTTTTGATTATTTTTGCAGCACAAAATAAATTGATTTTAAAGACTTTGAATCCATGAAAGTAATAAGCGTTTTACTGATAGCGATACTGTTCCCGGTTTTGGGTTTTTCGCAATGCGGAAAGGAAGCAGTTGAGGCGTTTCGGCAGAAAATTAATTCGGAATATGCCGATCCGGCCCATAGTCCTTTAAAAGCAAAAGATTTAAAAACATTTAAATCACTGGACTTTTTTCCAATTGATTTAGCGTATTGTGTTACAGCGAAATTCATCAGAACTACAGATGCCAAACCGTTTAATATGCCGACAACCGGTAAGCGGAAGCCGCTGTATGTGAAATACGGAGAAGTACATTTTACATTAGGGGATAAAAACTTTAAGCTGAATGTTTATCAGAACCTGGAGCTGATAAAAATGGAGCAGTATAAAAAACATTTGTTTTTACCGTTTACAGATTATACGAGTGGGGTGGAGAGTTATGGCGGCGGACGTTATATTGATCTGGAGCTGCCGGAAACCGATATGCTGACGATTGATTTTAATCAGGCATACAACCCTTATTGTGCTTATAACGAAGGATATTCCTGCCCGATCCCGCCTCAGGAAAATGATTTGAAAACAGAAATCAAAGCCGGAGTAAAAACATTTAAAAAATAATGTTCTATAACCTTCATACGCATAAAGCTTCCGGTGCTGCCAATGTTTTGGAAATTGTCAACCAGTATCCGAATGAATTTGACGCGACGGCACAGTGCTTTTCCATCGGGATTCATCCGTGGCATATTCATTTGGAACGCCTGGATCAGGATCTGGCAGTAATAGCAGAAAAATTGCAGTGGGATAACTGCCTGGCTTTGGGAGAATGCGGATTAGATAAAAGAATTGAAACGGATCTGAAGACACAGATAACCGTTTTTGAAAAGCAGCTGGAACTGGCCAGACATTTTCAGAAACCGGTTATACTGCATTGTGTGGCCGCCTATCAGGAGGTGATTGCAATTAAAAAACGCATGCAGCTCACGGTGCCGATGGTTATACATGGTTTTTCAAAAAATTACCAGGTGGCAAAATCATTACTGGACAACGGATTTTACCTGTCTTTTGGAAAATACCTGCTGCGCAATCCGGAATTAGCGGCTGTTTTTAAGCAAATACCGGACGACCGTATTTTTATGGAAACCGATATGGTGGAAGAAACCATTTTTGAGGTATATCAGAAAGCGGAGGAGATAAAACAGTATGCTGTTACCGAAATAGTGGCCCGTAATTTTGAGAACGTATTTAATAGTAACAATAAATAAGATTAAAAAAGAAATAAATGGCGGAATGGACAGAAAGAGCAGAATTGCTTTTTAAGAAAGAAGGATTGGATAAATTACAGAATGCCAACGTTTTGGTTGTGGGTATGGGCGGAGTAGGCTCGTTTGCAGCTGAATTTATAGCCAGAGCGGGTGTTGGTAAAATGACAATCGTGGACGGTGATGTAGTGGATATAACCAATATTAACAGACAGCTGCCGGCTTTGCACTCTACCGTGGGGGCACCCAAAGTAACCATTGTAGGGGACCGGTTAATGGATATCAATCCCGGATTGCAGTTAACCCGTGTTCAGGAATTTTTATCGCCGGAACGCGCTTTTGAACTCGTAACTCCGGAGTTTGATTATGTTTTGGATTGTATTGACAGTATTACACCAAAACTGAATCTTATCCTGGCTGCAAAGCGAAAAAAAGTAAAGATCATCAGTAATATGGGAGCAGGAGGGAAACTGCTTGCCAGTAAAGTTACAGTAAGGGATATCAGTAAAACAGATGTTTGCCCGCTGGCAAAGACCATTAGAAAGCGTTTAAAGAAAGAAGGGATCACTACCGGGGTAAAAGCTGTTTTCTCGACGGAAACACCGGATGAAACCAGTTTGAAAATGACAGATGGACTCAACTTTAAAAAGTCTTTTTACGGAACGAACAGCTGGATGCCGGCATTGTTCGGTTTGCATGCTGCGGAAACAGTAGTCAAATATTTGCTGAAGAAATAAAAAAAGTCCCTGAAAAGGGACTTTTTTATGCTTTATTATTCGGTGGCAGCCGGAGCTGCAGGTGTTGCTGTAGGAGTAACCGGTTTCGGTTTTACGACCGGTTTTGGTTTTGCCGTTATCGGGATAAAAATCTCGGTAACCCATTCGGAAGGTTTTCGGTGCTGGTGTGCACTAACTTTGTAAACCTCGATGTATTTTCCGGTGGTATCTTCCATCCACTTGTTTTTGGTGATCTCGGCATAGGCTTTATCCCAGGCTTCTTTGCTGTGGGAGTAATCCCCGGTTAACGTTGTTTTTAAGGCAAGATACGGTTCTAATTTTCCACCGGTAATGTCGCTGCCCTGTGCCGTGAAAATTTCATCCTTAACCGGAATACAGGTCGAAAACTCTACGCTGTTATTAGCCGTGTCGTATTTGTTGTAGATAGCAAAAGAACTGCCGTTTACGGCTATATTATTGTCTTTTGTGAATTTGTTTAAATTAATCAGCATGGCACTCATTAATTTAGGCAATTCCGGAATCTTGCAGCTTACGGTTTGTTTGATATAATAGGTTCCTGCCTTTTTAACCAGACCGTTTATTTTGATGTTATACGATTTTAATTCTTTAACGAGTACATTGTCAATGTTGGTAAGCCCTTTGTCAAACATTGGCGCCAGCATGTTTTCGGCACCGCCGCTTAAAATGGAGAATGCTTTCATCATGAAATTCATTTCGCCTTTCATGCCCCAGGTTACTTTTGTACCGTTTTTTACAGGCGTAAAAGTCCAGTAAACATCGGAAGGTACAGTACTGTCGTTAAAATATATTTTTTGGGTAATGCTGTCGTTGTCAACCGTTTTGATGGTTTCCATTTTACCGTTTCCTTCTTTTCCGGTCCAGGAGAAAGAAGCTCCTGTGCCTTCGGTAATTTCCGGGTAACTGTATTTAATGTTCGGATCGTCTTCTTTCCAAGGGCCCCAGTCTTCCCAATTTTTATAATCATTGATATAACTATACAGAGCCGATTGTGATACGTTTATTACTTTACTTCTTTGAATGTCAAACTTACTGCTCTGAGTAGCAATGTAAACCGCCAAAGCGATTGCCCCCAAAACGATTAAAAGAAATATGTATTTTACTATGCGCATAGAATTATAGATAATTTCATTTTGTTGTCCAAAGTTATAATAATTATTCTTTCAAAAAGAGTTTAATTATAAATAAAATTCCTATAAAAGCAAAAAAGGCTAATAATATCCAAAGCGAACCTTTATAGTGTAATTTGTGCATTGACAGGTCTTTTCGATATACATAAATCATAGCAGTTACAAATACCAAAACAAAAAACAATGCAAAGTAGAGCTGACCTGATGTAAACATGGATTTAATTTTTATGCAAAATTAGCGTTTTGAAAGGAGATTTTCTATTTTAGACAGCAAAATTAAATGTCATGAAAAAACAATTGCAAGCCGTTCAGGAATTCCATGAATCATTTGGTCTGGGAGTTAGTCAGGCGCCAAAAGCCGATTTGGGAGAACAGAAAAACCTGCTGCGGTTTAACCTGATGAAAGAAGAAAATGAAGAATACCTTGAAGCGGTTCAGAATAATGATCTGGTTGAAATTGCCGATGCTTTGGGGGATATGCTTTATATCTTGTGCGGTACGATATTGGAACACGGACTGCAGCACAAAATTGAAGATGTTTTTGAGGAGATCCAGCGAAGCAATATGAGCAAACTGGGCGAAGACGGAAAACCGATTTACAGAGAAGATGGTAAGGTTATGAAAGGACCAAACTATTTCAAACCCAATTTTGAAACCATTCTAAAATAAAAAAATCCCGAATATGATTCGGGATTTTTTGTGTTTATCTTTTTAAACGGATTAGATTTTTACAGTCCATCCGAAAGTATCTTCAATTTCCTTGTGCTGGATACCGGTAAGTATGGATTTGATATTTGCAGCAAAAGTAGTGTCTGATTTTGGCAGCTCATAATAAGTTTCTTTATACGAGAAGCCAACGATAGGGTTTACTACGGCAGCAGTTCCGGCTCCGAAGATTTCTTTTAAAGTGCCTTTTTCTGCCGCTTCCACGATTTCGTTAACCAAAACCGGACGTACTTCAATATTGATTCCTTCTCTTTCTGCTAGTTCGATAATACTTTTTCGGGTAACACCATCCAGGATTCTCTCGCTGGTTGGAGCGGTATATAAGGTATCGTTAATTCTGAAGAACACATTCATGGTTCCGGCTTCTTCCAGTTTTGTGTGGGTTGCATCATCTGTCCAGATGATTTGCTGGAAGCCCTGTTCGTTTGCTAATTTTGTCGGATAGAATTGTCCGGAATAGTTTCCGGCTGCTTTTGCAGCACCAATTCCTCCATTTGCAGCACGGCTGAAATGTTCGGCAATGATTACTTTAACTTCACCGGAATAGTATGATTTTGCCGGAGATAAAATCACGGTAAAACGATATTGTGTCGATGGAGCAGCAACAACACCGGAGCCTGTTGCAATCATGAAAGGACGGATGTATAAAGAGTTTCCGAATCCTTTTTTAACCCATTCTTTCTCAATTTCCAATAATTTGTGCAAACCGCCAAGGAATACCTCTTCCGGAACTTCCGGCATGGCAAGACGCACAGCTGATTTGTTAAAACGATCAAAGTTCTGATCCGGACGGAATAACCAAACATCATCATTATTGTCTTTGTAGGCTTTCATACCTTCAAAGATCGCCTGACCGTAATGGAATACTTTTGCGGAAGGATCCAAAGTGAAAGGTTCGTAAGGTTGTATTACAGGTTGTCCCCAGGTACCGTTTTTAAAATCACAAATTAACATGTGATCGGTAAAAGTATTTCCGAATGTCAGGTTTTCAAAATCAACACTGTTGATTTTAGACGCATCAGCTTTGATAATTTTAATATCAGTAGTTGTTTTTAATTCCATTTAATGTGATAATTATTTAAAAAGAACACTAAATTATTGGCTATCAACGAAAAGTGTAATTTTTAAATTGATAAAATTTTTGTTGTGTCTTTGCAAATTTAATGAAAAAAAGCACTTTTTAGACTGTTCAATTAAAAATAATGTAATTGTATAAAGAATTATTAAATTTTTTGTGAATTGATAAAAATAGGTTCAAAATCATTCGGATTAGCGGGAATTAACGAAAAAATTAATTAGAATTATGTCTATTCGATATAAATTTGTTTCTTTGGATTGTGGAAAAAAAAGTGAGCTTCCGGCCGTTAACAGGGTTGTTGTTTTCTTTTTTTAAACTATTGATAACCAGACTAACCAAACAATTATATATGAAAAAAACTATTTTACTAGCCGGATTATTATTGAGCTTAATGAGTTGTAATGATAAGAATAAAAAACAGGAAGGTGCAGAAACAGCGGAAGCGGTAAAAACAGAATATGCCGTTTTTGGCGATAGTATTACCAGTGAGGGTGCTATTACAAAGGAAGATATGTTTGCAAAATTTAAAGATTTAAAAGAAGGCGATACGATAAACCTTAAATTTAAGTCCAATATTAAAGATGTTTGCCAGAAAAAAGGATGCTGGATGACAATGGATCTGGCAGATGGTAAAGAAACATTTGTAAAATTTAAGGACTATGCCTTTTTTGTACCGATGAACGCAATGAACCAGGAAGCGATAGTAAACGGAAAAGCATTTGTTAATATTGAAACGGTGGAACGTTTAAAGCACTATGCTAAAGATGGTGGAAAAACACAGGCGGAGATTGACAGTATTACTCAGCCGAAAGTGACGTATTCCTTCATGGCGGACGGGGTTTTAATCAGTAAATAATAATGAAGAAAATTTTAGTTTTTGTTTCGGCAGTGGTTTTGTTTGCTGCCTGCCAGAAAAAGGAAGTTGAAAAAGAAAAAGTATCCGGGAAAAAGGATTTTAAAATGTATGAAATGTCCGAAATGGCTGCTTTAATGGAGCAGATGTATGTGGACAATCAGCGTTTAAAAGATCGTATTAACAACGGAGAAGACGTGGGGCGCTTTCCGAATCACTTTTTAAAGATTCACAAAGCGGTTATGACGGATGAAAGCGAGAATGATGCCTTTTTTAAAGAACAGGCTAAAAAATTTATTGAAGCTCAGGAATTGATCTACAGCGATCCTAAAAATGCCAAACAGCATTTTAATAATGGGGTCGATGCCTGTGTGCGCTGTCATGAATCCAAATGCGGCGGGCCTATTCCGAGAATTAAAAAATTGTATATCAAATAACATTGAAAAGAAAAGTAATACAAACGGCTGACGGTTCTTCTACCATCTATATAGAAGAATGGCGAGAAACATATCACTCTAAATTCGGAGCGATACAGGAAGCAAAACATGTATTTATAGCAAACGGACTGTCACTCATGGAGCAACAGTCCGTTGCTGTTTTAGAAATCGGTTTCGGAACGGGGCTCAACAGCTTTATTACCTTACTGGAAGCGGAACAAAAAAAACAATTTGTTGACTATGTTGGTGTGGAAGCATTTCCAATTTCGTTGGAAGAGCGGAAGAGTCTTAACTATGTATCGGAGTTAAATGCTGTTGCGTTCGAAAAGGAGTTTGAACAGCTGCACCATTCGCCCTGGGAAGAGCAGGTACAGGTTTCGCCTTATTTTTCTTTAACAAAAAGGCAACAATACTTTAACGAAATATATTACAAAAACAGGTTTAATTTGATTTACTTTGATGCATTCGGATTTCAGGTTCAGCCGGAGCTTTGGACAGTTGAAATTTTCAAAATCATGTATGAGGCGCTACAGGATAAAGGTGTTTTAGTAACATACGCCTGTAGAACTTCAATCATTAAAGCTTTACGGGAAGCCGGTTTTGAAACAGAGAAGCTAAAAGGGCCGCCGGGGAAACGCGAAATGCTGAGAGCTGTTAAAAAATAAGTCTTTAGTGTGAATGTTAAATAAAATATAAAATTCATACTAAAAATGAAATTGAAACGTTAAGTCTTTAGAAAACAAATACGTTTTTTGTAAATTTACCCAACAGTTTTACGTTCTTACCCTAAATTAACCATATTAATGCTGTAGAATTATGCCAAGAGCCATGTTTTCTTACACTAAAT
Organism: Flavobacterium inviolabile; assembly: GCF_013389455.1. Lineage (NCBI taxonomy): Bacteria > Pseudomonadati > Bacteroidota > Flavobacteriia > Flavobacteriales > Flavobacteriaceae > Flavobacterium > Flavobacterium inviolabile. The sequence continues at coordinate 2,174,637 of NZ_CP058278.1, forward strand.
CTATTTTAGAAAGAGTAAGTTTTGACCCTAAATTATTTTGTAAAGAATTAGAAAAAGCCATAAAGAATTTATTACCATACGAAATCGAGCAATTGAGAGATTGGTTGCTGAATTACACAGTTGGCAAGCCGGAATTAAAACAATGTCTTATATACGTTAATCAGTAAATAAAAAAGGAGCTTTAAGCTCCTTTTTTATTTTTCAGCGGACTGATAATTTGTACGTTGTGAAAAGCGATGGCACCTTTTACAACACCCGATATGGTACTGCGAAGGGCTTCGATAATGTGCATTTTCAATTCGCTTTTGGGATAAATTAAACTAACCTCACGTGCCGGACGGGGTTCTTTAAAGTGGCGTAGTTTGGTTTTGTCCTTTTCTTTTAAATCCAGCGTGTGCAAATAGGGAAGCAGTGTGGTTCCCAATCCTTCATCGGCAAGCTTGATTAATGTTTCAAAACTTCCGCTCTCAATCTGGAAACGGCTGTCAGGATGTGCTGCGTGACTTTTGCACAAATTTAAAATTCCGTCTCTAAAACAGTGTCCGTCCTGTAACAGCAGGATAGAATCCACATCGAGATCATTGATGTCGATCTCACTTTTCTCAAAGTTTTTATTGCTTTCCGGTATATAGGCCACAAAAGGCTCATAATACAAAACGATTTCCTTTAAACTTTCTTCTTCTAAAGGTGTCGCGGCAATAGCAACATCCAAATGCCCGTTTTTAAGGCGTTTGATAATTTCTTCGGTGTTGTATTCCTCTATGATTAAATTGACTTTCGGATACCTGTTTACAAAATTGGTCAGGAACATCGGTAATAGCGTTGGCATTATCGTTGGGATGATACCAATTTTAAACTCCCCGCCGATAAATCCTTTCTGCTGGTCTACGATATCTTTAATCCTGTCGGATTCGTTGACAATGTTTTTTGCCTGGGTAACGATTTTCTGTCCTATTTCGGTTAGCTGTATGGGCTTTTTACTTCTGTCAAAAATTAAAATCTCCAGTTCTTCTTCCAGTTTTTGAATCTGCATGCTCAGCGTGGGCTGTGTCACAAAACATTTTTCGGCTGCAAGCGTAAAGTTTTTATGTTCGGCTACGGCTAAAACGTAGTATAATTGGGTGATGGTCATTGTATAAATATTTTCGATAAAAATATAAAAAGTATCAATATTAATTATAGTTTAAGCCCTAAATTTTGGTTAAATTTGTAGGTATAATATTTAAAAAAATAGAAGTATGAAAACAAATAGTCTTGGATTACCCGTAAAAGAAACGAAAGTTTTAGTAGCCGAACTGAATATACTATTAGCCAATTTTCAGGTCTATTACCAAAATCTGAGAGGATTGCACTGGAATATCCGCGGAAAACGTTTTTTTGATCTGCATGTAAAATTCGAAGAGCTTTATAACGATGCCCAGTTAAAAGTGGATTTGATCGCAGAGCGTGTTCTGACTTTAGGAGGAGTACCCCTGCATTCTTTTGACGATTATATTAAAAACAATAAATTACCGGTAGGGAAAAATATATCCAATGATGAGGAAGCTATTCATTTGATTATCGCATCGTTGACCAGCCTGTTGCAGATTGAAAGAGTTATTTTAAGTCAGTCGGGAGAAATTGACGATGAAGGAACCAACTCGATGATGAGTGATTTCATCAAAGAGCAGGAAAAAACCATGTGGATGATGAAAGCATGGTTAGAAGAAGAGATCTAAAAATCCAAAAGTTAAGTGAAAAAGTATTAAAGAAATATTAATTGTTTTTCACTTAACTTTTTTTACTTAATTTTTTTTGTAAGTTCGCGGCATGAAAGTACTGGTAAAAATAGTTTTACTCCTATTTATCACTTTTTTGGCTACTCCAACAGTTGTGGGGTTCCTGAAGAGTGATACTGATACTTCGTCTGTATATAGTTTCTCAGAAGAAGAAACGATAAAAGAAATCAAAGAAACCAAAGCGCAATTGAAATTTGAATTGCAGATCCCGGTTTACTTTGTTGCAAAACCTGCATTAGCTGCCATCACGTTTGAAAATACTTTAAAACACGATAGTAGTTTCCGAGAGATCTTCTCACCGCCTCCCGAATTAGTATAATACAATTACAGGAACTTTTATGTTCAACAGTTTAAGCGTTTTCTTTTAACACGCTTACTATCTAATTGCATTATATTTTATCGGTTATGACAAAAAAAATCAATCTTTTTGCTAACCTGAAAGCGGATTTTGCTTCAGGATTAGTAGTCTTTTTGGTGGCCCTGCCTTTGTGTTTAGGTATTGCTATGGCATCTGGGGCGCCGTTGTTTTCAGGAATTATTTCAGGAATAGTTGGAGGTATCATTGTAGGATACCTGAGTCAGTCAAACATCAGTGTTTCAGGACCTGCTGCCGGACTTACAGCGATTGTACTTACCGCCGTTACTGATCTTAAAGCCTTTGATGTGTTCCTGCTTACTGTTTTTATTGCCGGTTTGATTCAAATCGTTTTAGGCTTTATTAAAGCAGGAAGTATTTCGAATTATTTCCCTACCAATGTTATTGAAGGAATGCTTGCGGGTATCGGAGTAATTATCATTTTAAAACAAATTCCCCATGCAGTAGGATACGACAACGATTTCGAAGGAGATCAGTCTTTTGTACAGATGGAAGGCGGAAATACGTTTTCCTCTCTATTGGGAGCATTGGATTATATCAATTTAGGTTCGATCATTATCACGGTAATCTCCCTGGCTATTTTAATTTCATGGGACAAGGTTCCGTTCCTTAAAAGAATAAAACTGGTTCCGGGTGCATTGGTGGCCGTAGTTTTGGGAATCATTATTAACGAACTCTTTCTGATCAGCGGAAGCAGCCTGGCTATTTCTAAAGAGCATTTGGTATCGTTACCGGTAATGACTTCTTTTGATGATGTGAAAAACATTATCGTAACGCCAGATTTCTCAGCAATAACCAATCCGCAGGTTTGGACCGTAGCCTTTACAATTGCAGTTGTAGCATCGATAGAAACACTATTGTGTATCGAAGCTGCCGATAGAATGGATGTACATAAAAGATTCACCAATACCAATGTGGAGCTAAAAGCACAGGGTGTTGGTAATATGTTGAGTTCGCTATTAGGCGGATTGCCGATGACTTCGGTAGTGGTACGTTCTTCGGCCAATGCAACAGCCGGTGCACAATCTAAAATGTCGACCATTATTCACGGTTTGTTATTACTGATCAGTGTGGTATCCATTCCTTTTTTACTAAACAAAATCCCATTGGCTACTTTGGCAGCGATCCTGTTACTGGTAGGATATAAATTAGCGAAACCGGCAGTGTTGTTACATTTCTGGCACAAAGGTAAATACCAGTTTATCCCTTTTGTTGCGACATTATTAGGGGTGGTTTTCACCGATTTGCTAAAAGGAGTTGCTTTAGGTATTGTGATCAGTATTCTTTTTATTTTAAGAGGAAATCATAAAAGAGCCTACAACTTCACTAAAAAAGAATACCATGACGGTGATATCATCCATATTGATTTGGCACAGGAAGTATCCTTTTTAAATAAAGCGGCTATCAAAAATACGCTAAACGAAATTCCGGAAAATTCCAAAGTGATCATCAATGCTTCCGATACGGTATATATCGCACATGATGTACAGGATCTGATTAAAGAATTCAAGACAATCAGGGCTGTTGAAGACAATATCGAAGTACATCTGATAGGATTCAAAGAAGCCTACGAGCTTGAAAATACCAATGCAGATAAAAAAAATGTATTTGTAGAACATTCAAAATAAGAGATTTAAAAAAAGAAAAATAAATTAAAAAGCAAAAGTTATTATCATGTTTATATTAATGAGTAATTTTAATGAAATTTAAAAAAGCTTAATTTCAACATGGTTTAATGGAGCTTCCAAACAAATAAATTATAAAAATGAAAGCACATACAGCAGAAACACAGGCAACGATTACCCCTTATAAAGCATTAGCATTTCTTAAAGAAGGGAACGCGCGATTTGTAAGCAATTTAAAAGTTAACAGAAATCTTTTAGAGCAGGTTAACGACACAAAAGACGGTCAGTTTCCATTTGCAATAGTTTTAAGCTGTATCGACAGCAGAACGTCGGCAGAGTTAATCTTCGATCAGGGATTAGGGGACATTTTCAGCGCGAGAATTGCCGGAAACATCTTAAATGAAGACATTCTGGGTAGTATGGAATATGCCTGTAAAGTAGCCGGAACCAAATTGATCGTGGTATTGGGCCACAGCAAATGCGGTGCTATTAAAGGAGCATGTGAAGGAGCGAAGTTAGGACACCTTACTAACCTTTTAAGTAAAGTACAACCATCTGTTGATGAAGTAAAAGCAGAGATGCCGGGTGTTGCAACAAACGATCCGGGGCTTGTAGCTGCCGTGGCACAACACAATGTAATTCATACTATGGATGAAATTCTGGATAGAAGCGAGGTTTTGAAAGATCTTTTCGAATCCGGACAAATTGGAATTGCCGGCGGTTATTATGACATTGAAACCGGAGAAGTTCAGTTCATGAAAGAAATTTTACACGATTAGTAAACAACTGATGACTCAGTCCAAAACAGACAAATCCTGATGAGCGAATTTTATCGGAAATTAATAGAGAATAACAAAAAATGGGTTGAATCCAAACTGAGCAACAACCCGGACTATTTTGTTCGTTTATCAAAAAGCCAGAATCCGCCATTGTTATGGATTGGCTGTTCTGACAGCCGCGTTCCGGCCAACGAGATTATTGGGGCCGAACCGGGCGAAGTTTTTGTACACCGGAACATTGCAAACATGGTTGTCCATTCGGATATGAACATGTTAAGCGTACTGGACTATGCCGTGAATATCTTAAAAGTAAAACACGTTATTGTTTGCGGACATTATGGCTGTGGCGGCGTAAAAGCAGCCATGTCTAACGATTCTGTCGGTATTATCGATAACTGGATCCGGCATATAAAAGACGTTTATCGTTTTCATAAAGAAGAACTGGATGCTATTGAAGATGAAAACGAAAGGTTTAACCGTTTCATAGAATTGAACGTTACCGAACAGGTATATGACTTAGCCAAAACATCTATTGTTCAGACCGCCTGGAAAAACGACCAGGAACTGCACATACACGGATGGGTTTACGGACTGAAATCGGGGTATATAACCGATTTAAAGGTAAACCTGAGTTCGAATGAAGATCTGGATGAAGTCTACCAGTTAAAATTATAAGCAATAAAAAAAGTCCGCTAATCAGCGGACTTTTTATTTATTCGGTATCGAGATTTTCATTAAAAGCTGACGGAAGTAATTTTGGAATGAACTTAATCAGGATCGGCAGCAGCAACGTACCGCCCGGTAACAGGAAAATTGTTAGCGACGGGATGGTTTTACAAATATCCAGCAGCTGCTTTTTCATTTTTTTCTTTTCCTTTGAATCCAGTTCCTTATGAGTGGATTTTGCCAAAAGCAGCATTAACTCACCGCTTTCGCTGATTTCCTTTAAAAGCCGGTTTTTATTACGTGTAATCAGTACGACCACATTTTGCGTTGCCTGGTCATAAAAATGCTTTACCGGATTGGAATACCGGAAATATGGAATCTCTTTCTGGTATTTTTTGATGAAATTATCAATAGCGGTAATGCTTTCCGTGGCATATTCCTTTTCAATTTTAAGCTGATCGGCCAGACTGTATAGAAAACGGGTTTCTGTTTCTTCCAGTATGTTATCGCTCCATAAAGCCATACCGGTGATATCCAGCAAATAGTTTTTTTCCAGGGCCGAAGAAAAATAGTCCAGTTCCAGCATTTGCAGATCCTGGATGCCTATTTTGGAAAATTTGGTAAACCGTACGGAAGATTCAAATAATTTGATCAGTAAATCGTCATAATTGGATTTGTTTGTTTTGGTGTTTAAAGCCAAAGCAACCAGGTTGACGATCGTTTCTTCCAGTTTTTTCAGGTAATTATTGGGAATTTCACCATGTATCAGGTACTGACGGAAAGCCAGCACATCGATAAACAGCAGCGCATTGGTAAGAATATGAGAAAAGTTCTTACTAATGATGTTGTCATTAGTCTGAACTCTCTCATTGATTATTTTCTCTAATTCATTGCTGGGTGAGGCGCTCGGAAGCATCTTTTTGAGCAGGTTAAAACCTTCCGGATTCATCTGATTGTAAAAAGCAATGGCTTTTTCAATAAAATCCTTTGGTTCGCCGCTATGCGTTACCATGCCAAAAACGCCGTATAGTATGTTTAATAAGGCTACTTTCGTAATCTCTTCGGAAGTCCAGCCTTTTGTACTAATGGGTTTGTCGGTTACAAAATCGACAACATGGCCGTAAATAAACCCCGTTTCCCTGATGTTGTTGTAAAACGCTTTCGAGTAGATAACGACAGGTAAAGGCAAAGGACTTTGCTTAATAAAAAACTTGTCTATCCAACCGTTAATCGAAGGGTTAATCATTGCCGTGTATTATTCCGCAAAGCTATATTTTTTATTGCTCCCACAAAAATATGCAGGCAAGTTTTAAGAATATTATTGAAACTTATCGGATGATTGCAGAACAGGCAACACGTCCGCCGGCATTTCCTGTTGGCTGTGTTACAAAATCGTCTGAACCTTCATGTACGATGATGGCTTTTCCAAGAACATCTTTTGCAGGATCGCCGCAGCCAATACACCATTCGTTTGTGGACATGATGATTTTTCCGTTACCGTTACGGTCTGCCGGGAAGTTTCCAATGTCGCCTTTATGGTATTCTGCAGAGCCCCATTTGCCGTGTTTTTTAAAAGTTGGATTCCAGTGTCCGCCGGCAGAAGTAGCATCGGCAGAAGAGCAATCTGCTTTTTCATGAATGTGAATGGCATGAATACCCGGTTTTAGTCCTGCAATATTCGCTGTAAAGGTAACTACGCCGTCTTTTTCGCTAAAGGTAACCGTGCCGCTGGTTTTAGTATTGCTTTTGGCCTCCAGGTTTATTTTCAGCTCGTTTGCTTTTGATGCTGTTTTGGTTTTACAGCCGGAAAACAACAGTGCCAGTCCGAAAGAAAGGAATATGATTTTTTTCATGATATTTTGTTTTTATCAAATTTACGGAAATTAAAGGGGCCATGTAAGATAAATAATTAAAAAAACCGCTTTACAAAATGCAAAGCGGCTTTTTTCAAACAAACTAAACCAAAATAATTATTGCGTTATTAATAACAGTAATGGTTCTCTTTTATTAATTTATCCGCAATAATTTCTCTCAATGCCACTACATTAGGCACATTTACATATTTTGTAAAACGACGTAATCCCATTAACATCATGCGTTGTTCGTCGCCTTCGGCAAAAGAAGCAATTCCTTCTTTTCCTTTCAGCGTGATAGTGTCTACCGCATGGTATAAATACAATTGCGCCATTGCGATTTGCTCTTTAACGTTTTCAGCACCATTGGCTTTAGCCGATTTTTCGGTTCTCAGGATCGCACTTTCCGCTACATAGATTTCGATTAACATATCGGCAGCAGCCATTAATAATTGCTGGTGTTTGTCTAAATCCGGTCCGTATTTCTGAACCGCACTACCGGCAACCATTAAGAATGCTTTTTTCAATTTGCCGATGATCTCTTTTTCTTCGGCAAACAATTCGGAATAATCCGGTGTGTCGAAAGATGGGATTCCCATTAATTCTTCGGCTACTTTCATGGCAGGTCCTAAAAGGTCAACATGTCCTTTCATTGCTTTTTTAATCAGCATTCCCACAGAAAGCATACGGTTGATCTCGTTGGTTCCTTCATAAATCCGGGCAATTCGGGCATCTCTCCAGGCACTTTCCATAGGGGTGTCTTCTGAGAAGCCCATTCCACCAAAAATCTGGATTCCTTCGTCCGAACAGTTTTGCATGTCTTCCGAAACGGCCACTTTAAGGATGGAACATTCAATAGCGAATTCTTCCACACCTTTTAATTCGGCTTCCTGATGCGAGGCGCCTTCTGCAATACGGGCATTAATTCTGTCTTCTATGCTTTTTGCAGCACGGTAAGAAGCGCTTTCCCCTGCATAGCAGGAAGTTGCCATTTCTGCCAGTTTGGAACGGATAGCACCGAAATTGGCAATTGGTGTATTAAACTGAATTCTTTCGTTGGCATATTTTACAGCTCCGGAGATCGTTCTGCGTTGTGCATCCAAACAGGCAGCCGCCAGTTTGATACGGCCTACGTTCAGGGCATTCATCGCGATTTTAAATCCTTCACCACGGCCAGCCAGCATATTTTCTACCGGAACTACCGTATCATTAAAAAATACCTGACGGGTAGAAGAGGAGCGAATACCTAATTTGTGTTCTTCTTCTCCTAACGTAATACCGTTACCCGGAACATTTTCTACAATAAATCCGGTGATGTTTTTATCATCTTCAATACGGGCAAAAACGATGAATACGCTGCAGAATCCTGCATTGGAAATCCACATTTTCTGACCGGTAATTTTATAGCTTTTACCGTCTTCCGATAAAACAGCTTTGGTTTTTCCGGAATTAGCATCCGATCCGGCTCCCGGCTCTGTCAGACAGTAAGCACCAAACCATTCTCCGCTGGCTAATTTCGGAACGTATTTTTTCTTTTGTTCTTCCGTACCGTATAATGTAATCGGCATGGTTCCGATCCCGGTATGGGCACCAAATGCGGTAGAGAAAGATCCGGTAGCTCCGGAAATATAGTCACAAACCAGCATGGTCGATACAAATCCCATTTCCAGTCCGCCGTAAGCCTCCGGAACAGCAACCCCTAAAAGTCCCAGTTCACCGGCTTTTCTCATGCATTCTTCTGTGAAGGCATAATCTTTTTTCTCAAAACGGTCTTTGTTAGGCCATAATTCTTTATCAACAAACTCTTTTACTGAGTCACGCATCATTAACTGCTCTTCTGAGAAATCCTCAGGAGTGAAGATGTCTTCACTTTTTGTTTCTTTTACAAGGAATTGACCTCCTCTTGTTATGTTTTCCATTTTTAATTGATTTTTTGATAAAAGATGAAAGAGTAAAGAAGCAGGACTAACGGCCTAACTTGTTTATGAATCCCGAAGTCATCTTTTGAAATTCGATAATTTTATTTTCTATTGTTATAGCTGATTCCTCAGAAATATATTGGTTTTGAAGCGCGATTAATAACTGCGTCTGTAATTCATAGGACGAGCCTAAACTAATGTCCAGAAAATGTTGAAAATGTTTACTTCCCCGACTTGACCCTTCTGCTATATTTGATGGCATAGAAACAGAACATCTATTCATTTGACTTATGAGACCATATACTTCAGTTTTTGGAAAGGTTTTGCATGCCTTATGAATATCGGCGGCAATTTCCATGGCTAAAGTCCATATTTTTAAATTTTTAAAGTTATGTCTCATAACTCTTTTTTCTTTCTTCTTTCTTCTCTCTCCTCAAATACTAAAGCAATTCATATATTCCGGCTGCGCCCTGACCGGTTCCAACACACATGGTAACCATACCGTATTTGTTTCCGCGGCGTTTCATTTCATCAAAAAGCTGAACCGATAGTTTTGCTCCCGTACATCCCAGCGGGTGGCCTAAAGCAATGGCACCACCATTTACATTGATGATATCCGGGTTAAGGTCTAATTCGCGAATAACTGCCAAACTTTGTGCTGCAAAGGCTTCGTTTAATTCGATTAATTCAATATCAGACTGTTTTAAACCGGCTTGTTTCAGGGCTTTCGGAATGGCTTTAACCGGACCGATACCCATAATTCTTGGTTCCACACCGGCAGCAGCATAGTTTACTAATCTTGCGATGGGCTCCAGGTTTAATTCCTTTACCATTTCTTCAGACATTACCAGAACAAATGCGGCACCGTCGCTCATCTGGGAAGAGTTACCGGCTGTAACGCTACCGTCAGCAGCAAAAACAGGTTTTAATTTCCCTAAAGCTTCTTTTGAAGTATCGGCTCTTGGTCCTTCGTCTTTATTGACAACATAGGATTTTGCAGCCTTTTTGCCTTTTTCATCAATATATACCTGTTCTACAGTGATCGGAACGATTTGTTGGTCAAATTTTCCGTCAATCTGAGCTTTTAATGCTTTTTGATGGGAATTATAAGAGAACTCATCCTGGTCTTCACGGGAAACGTTGAATTGTTTTGCAACGGCTTCCGCTGTTAGTCCCATTCCCCAGTAATAATCTTCATGACCGGCTGCTGCAATTTTATAATCCGGTGTAGGTTTGTAACCACCCATCGGGATATAACTCATGCTCTCTGCGCCACCGGCAATAATACAGTCGGCCATTCCGGCCTGGATTTTTGCGGTTGCCATACCAATGGTTTCAATTCCGGATGCGCAATAACGGTTTACAGTTACACCGGGAACATCTTCGATCTTTAATCCCATCAAGGAAATCAGACGTCCTACGTTTAATCCCTGTTCTGCTTCCGGCATGGCATTTCCTACCATAACGTCGTCAATACGGGTTTTGTCGAAGTCCGGCAGTTCCTTCATCATGTATTCTATGGTTTCGGCAGCTAACTCGTCCGGTCTTTTAAATCGGAACACTCCTTTTGGTGCTTTACCAACGGCTGTTCTGTATGCTTTTACTATATAGGCTGTTTTCATTGTTTTTGTTTTAGATGAATGAAGTAAGTGAAAAGATAAAGGAACGGGCCGATTTCTTTTTGCTGACTTCTAATTCCTTTTGTCTAATTTCTAAGTGGTTTTCCTTTCGTTAACATAAACTGGATACGTTCCAGTGTTTTTCTTTCTGCACATAGTGATAGGAAAGCTTCTCTTTCTAAATCCAACAGGTATTGTTCGCTTACTAATGTCGGTTCCGATAAATCTCCTCCGGCCATTACGTAAGCCAGTTTGTTTGCAATTTTCTTATCGTGCTCGGAGATATAGTGTCCGGCTTCCATACTGTCGGTTCCTACTAAGAACATTCCCAGGGCTTGTTTGCCCAGTACTTTGATGTCTTTTCGTTTTACCGGTTGGGTATAACCGGCTTCGGCCAATAATAAAGCGTGTTTTTTAGCTTCGGCCAACTGACGGTCTTTGTTGACTACTACGACATCTTTTCCTTTCTGAAGAATTCCGAAGTCGAAAGCCTCATAAGCGGAAGTCGCTACTTTTGCCATACCGATGTTCAGGAAGTACTCCTGAAGTACGTTTAGTTCCACATCATTTTTGCGGAAAGTATCGGAAGCTCGTAAAGCCATTTCTTTAGAACCACCGCCGCCAGGGATAACCCCGACACCAAATTCTACTAATCCGATATAGGTTTCGGCAGCAGCAACCACTTTATCGGCATGCATGCTCATTTCGCATCCGCCGCCCAAAGTCATTCCGTGCGGAGCCACTACTACCGGAATTCCGGAGTAACGCACGCGCATCATAGTATCCTGAAAGGCTTTGATAGCCATATTCAGTTCGTCATATTCCTGTTCTACCGCCATCATGAAGATCATGGCTAAATTAGCGCCTACAGAGAAATTAGGAGCCTGGTTGCCAATAACCAATCCGGAGTATTCTTTTTCGGCCAGGTCAATAGCTTTATTGATTCCCTGGATAACACCACCGCCAATGGAGTTCATTTTGGACTGGAATTCCACATTGATAATTCCGTCTCCCAAATCCTGAATGATGGATTCGCTGTTACTCCATATTTTTTTGCTTTCGCGGATGTTGTTTAAGATGATAAAGGCATCCTGTCCCGGTACTTTGGTTTGGGATCTGGAAGCAATATTGTAATAATGTGTTGTGCCTTCTTTTACCGTGTAGAAACTTTTGTTTCCGGAAGCAAGCATATCATTTACCCAGGCCGCCGGCGTTAATCCTTCGGCTTTTAGTAATTCGATACCTTTTTCAACGCCTACGGCATCCCAGATTTCGAAAGGACCGTTATCCCATCCGAAACCGGCTTTCATGGCATCGTCTATTTTATATAAATCGTCTGAAATTTCAGGGATTCTGTTGGATACATAGGCAAACATGGCGGCAAAGCTTTTTCGGTAAAATTCACCGGCTTTATCGGTTCCTTTTACCAGTACTTTAAACCGGTCAATGGGTTTGTCTATTGTTTTGGTTAATTCTAAAGTTGCGAAAGAAGCTTTTTTAGCGGCTCTGTATTCTAAAGTATCCAGGTCTAAAGACAGGATGTCTTTGTCTACTTTTTTATAGAAACCCTGTCCCGTTTTACTTCCCAGCCAGTTGTTGGTCATCATGGTATTGATGAAATCCGGAAGTTTGAATAAGTCATGTGCTTCGTCATTCGGACAGTTTTCATACAAACCGTTGGCTACGTGAACCAGGGTGTCCAGACCAACCACATCGACGGTACGGAAAGTAGCCGATTTTGGTCGTCCGATTACTGGTCCGGTTAGTTTGTCTACTTCTTCTATTGTTAATCCCATTTCCTTTACCAGGTGGAAAAGGCTCATAATTCCGAAAATTCCGATACGGTTTCCGATAAATGCAGGGGTGTCTTTGGCTACTACGGATGTTTTTCCTAAGAATTTTTCACCGTAGTTATTTAAAAAGTCCAGTACTTCCGTTGTTGTTTGCGGACCAGGAATGATTTCGAATAATTTTAAGTAACGTGCCGGATTAAAGAAGTGGGTGCCGCAGAAGTGTTTCTGGAAATCTTCACTGCGTCCTTCACTCATGAATTTAATTGGAATACCGGAAGTGTTTGAAGTAATTAAAGTACCCGGTTTTCTGAAGTTTTCAATTTGTTCGAATACTTTTTGTTTGATGTCCAAACGTTCTACTACAACTTCAATGATCCAGTCGACATCTTTGATTTTGGATAGATCATCTTCCATATTTCCGGTCGTAATACGGCTGGCGAATTTCTGATCGTAAATAGGAGAGGGCTTTGATTTTAAAGAGTTGGCTAAATGTTCGTTTACAATTCTGTTGCGAACAATTTTACTCTCTAATGTTAATCCTTTTTTTTGTTCAGCGTCGGTTAGTTCTCTCGGAACGATATCGAGAAGCAATACTTCTACACCGATATTGGCAAAATGGCAGGCAATTCCAGAACCCATGATACCCGATCCAATAACCGCTACTTTTTTGATTAGTCGTTTCATTTGTGTTTTCAATTTTCTTTGTTTGCCTGACTGCCTGCCGGTAACTATATTACGGGCAGGCAGTCAATTATTGTACTATTAATTAGAATCCTCCTCTGTATTGAAGATGGTTTTATCCATAATCAATTCATTAATGATCTCAGCGACTTCCATAAAATGGTTTAGTTTTTCATCGCTGATGTGCTGCTTTACAGTTTCATTGAATTTCAATACGGTTACTTTAGACAGTTCTCGTTTTTCTTTACCCAATTTGGTCAGGTGAATCAATACACCGCGTCCGTCTACCGGATTTTTTTTTCGGATAATCAGCCCTTTGTCTTCCATGGATTTTAAAGTCCTGGTCAGACTTGTTGCTTCCATTCCCATTTTCGGGCCTAAGGCTGTTGATGGTGTTCCGTTTTCCCTGTCGATACTTAACAAAGCAAAACCTGTAGCCATAGTGGCGCCATATTTTGTAGCTTCTTCGTTGTACATTCTTGCAACAGCTTGCCAGGTTGCACGTAAAACATAATCTATAGTTTTGTCCTTCATTTTTCTTCTGTGATTTCAAATATACAAAAAAATACTATGCATGCATAATATTAGAAAATTAATTTTAAGTTAAATAAAAAAAAACTCCCCAGCGAGGAGGAGTCTATTCATTTTTTTAAGAGTTATTGTAGATTTTATCATAAAGATTTTGGTATTTCTCCTTTATGATCTTTCTTTTGAGCTTCAGTGTCGGGGTTAATTCGCCTCCGTCAATTGACCAGACATTTGCGGTAAGTTCAAATTTTTTGATTTGTTCCCAGTGTCCGAACTTTTTATTGATGGCGTCAACTTCTTCTTTAATACGTTCAATAACATGTTCGTTGCTAACGATGGCTTCGTTGGTAGTACCTATAGTAAGGTGTTTGCGTGCTGCCCAGTCTTTCAGGAAGTCAAAGCTTGGCTGTATAAACGCGGCCGGCATTTTTTCGCCATCGCCGATAACCATGATCTGTTCGATGAAGCGGGATTGTTTCATCGTGTTTTCAATGATTTGAGGGGCAATGTATTTTCCACCGGAAGTTTTGAACATTTCTTTTTTACGGTCGGTGATTTTCAGGAAGCCTTCGCTATCGATTTCTCCGATATCGCCGGTATGGAAAAAGCCATCCTGTAATGCTTCGGCAGTTTTCTCTTCATCTTTATAGTAGCCCATCATGATGCTTGGTCCTTTACAAAGGATTTCACCATCTTCGGCGATTTTTACTTCCAGGTTGTCTAAAACTTTTCCAACGGTACCAATTTTAAAACCGCGGTTACGCTGATCGTTAACGGCAATTACCGGTGAGGTTTCCGTTAAACCGTAACCTTCCATAATAGGGATACCGGCTGCGGCAAAAACACGGGTTAAACGCGACTGTAACGCAGCACTACCGGACACCATCAGTTCCAGCTGTCCGCCAAGTCCTTCCTGCCATTTGCTGAAAATCAGTTTTCGGGCAATGGCCAGTTTTTGTTCGTACCACCATCCGTTTTCGCCGTATGGTTTGTAGTGCAGGCCTAAGTCGATTGCCCAGAAGAATAGTTTTTTCTTGATTCCGGTTAAATCGGCTCCTTTGGCATATATTTTATCGTAAACTTTTTCTAAAAGACGCGGAACGGCAGTCATGACATGCGGTTTTACTTCTTTCAGGTTGTCGCTCATTTTGTCGATGCTTTCGGCAAAATATACCGAGATACCATAATATTGGTATAGGTACAATATCATGCGTTCGAAGATATGGCAGATCGGCAGGAAGCTTAATCCTCTTGTGCTGCCGGCTCTTAACGGTACTCTTACGGAGCTTGCCAGTACATTGGAAACAATGTTCTGGTGGCTTAACATTACTCCTTTTGGTCTTCCGGTGGTTCCGGAAGTATATATTAAAGTAGCCAGATCGGTCGTAACAATACTGTTTTTGCGGTCTTCTACCTGCTGCTGATTGCTTTCGTCGGCTCCTAAGTCCAGTACTTCCTGCCAGTTTTTACAACCGTCAATCTGGTCAAAGGAATATACTTCTTTTAATGAAGGTACTCTGCTGCGGATGGCATTGATTTTTTTAAAAACTTCTATATCGGAAATAAAGCAGTAAATCGCTTCGGAATGGTTTAGGATGAATTCATA
This sequence comes from Flavobacterium inviolabile, assembly GCF_013389455.1. NCBI lineage: Bacteria > Pseudomonadati > Bacteroidota > Flavobacteriia > Flavobacteriales > Flavobacteriaceae > Flavobacterium > Flavobacterium inviolabile. Next base: position 2,189,860 of record NZ_CP058278.1, read on the forward strand.
ATCGTCTTCCGAGATAGTAGGGTAGATCGGAACGTTTTGGGCTCCGGTTTGCAATACACCTATATCGGTAATATTCCATTCGGTTCTGTTGTTTGAAGAAATGACAGCAATTTTATCATTTTTCTGAATGTCCATTCGTAATAACGCTCGGGAAATGGCATTGGCCTTATCAAGATATTCTTTAGTAGATGTTTTTACCCATTGACCATTGTATTTTGTTACCAATGCGTCAGACAGGTTGTATTTCTCTAACTGGTAATATGGAAAGTCAAATAAGCGTGTAACGTTAGTCATGTCCTGTTTTTTTTGTTACTGCAAATTATAAAAAAAACTCAAACCAAAAAATTTAAAAGCAATAATTATAAAAGTGGTGTTGGTAATTTTGTAATTTTGATTCCTTTATAATTTTGACTTTTATAGGATTTTATGAACACAAATTATCGTATTCAGGAATATAAGGCGTTATTCTACAGATTATTTTTAGCCTATCTTTTCTATTTCATTGCCAGACTGCTGTTCTTTACATACAATTACAAGCTGCTGAAGGTGGATTCTGTTTCCGACTTTTTAGCGCTGGCATATCACGGTATGGTGTTTGACACTGCCGCGATTTTGTATCTGAATGCGTTGTTTGTGGTGCTTTCCATACTTCCGTTATGGATAACCACTAAACAAGGATACCAGAAATTCCTGTTTTATGTGTATTTTGTCTTTAACCTGATTGGTTATGCGACCAATTTTATAGACTTTATCTACTACCGGTTTACGTATGCCCGGACAACAATCGCTTTTATGGATATTATTAAAAACGAATCCAATAAAGGCAATATGTTTTCCCGCTTTATTGTGAGCTACTGGCACGTTTACCTGTTGTTTTTTATTTGTGCCTTTTTATGGGTTTACCTGTACAAAAAGGTAAAGGTAGTGGAGGTGAAGCATGAAAATAAACCGAAATATTTCCTTTCCTCTTTGCTGGGGCTTGTTGTTATTGCGGTAATGGCCGTTGGCGGGATCCGCGGCGATTTTAAAAAGAGTACACGTCCTATTAATATCGTGGATGCAAACCGTTATGTAACCAAGCCGGAACATGCCGATATTGTTTTGAATACGCCTTTTGCGATTATCAGAACGATGCGTACCACGAGCTTTAAGAAAGTGAATTTTGTATCGCAGGATGTTGTGAATACCGAAATTGAACCGATTAAGCTGTATCGTAACCATCCGAAGACAAAACCGAATATTGTTATTTTTATTACGGAAAGTTACGGCAGGGAATATATAGGGGCTTTTAATAAGGATAAAAACATACCGGGTTATGTGAGCTATACGCCGTTTATCGATTCGTTGTCGCAGCACAGTTTGATTTTTACCAATGCTTTTGCTAACGGTAGTAAGTCTATTCACGGAATGTCGTCGGTACTGGCAGGTATTCCTTCTTTCCAGGATGCTTTTACTTCTTCGCCATACCCGAAACAGAAAATACAGTCGCTGGTTTCCACTTTAAAAGAAGAAGGTTATGATACGTCGTTTTTCCACGGTGCTCCTAACGGTTCGATGGGATTCTTAGGTTTTGGTAATATATTGGGATTTGATCATTATTACGGTAAGACGGAATACAATAATGATGCGGATTTTGATGGATCCTGGGGAATATGGGATGAGCCGTTCTTCCAGTTTATGAAACAGACTTTCGACAAGAAGAAACAGCCTTTTATGGGAACGATCTTTACCGTTTCGTCCCATGAGCCGTTTGTGGTTCCGGAAAAATATAAAGGGAAGTTTCCAAAAGGGACAATACAGATGCACGAATGCGTAGGGTACACGGACTATGCGTTTAAAAAGTTTTTTGAAGCAGCTAAAAAAGAGCCCTGGTTTAATAATACCATTTTTGTGATTACGGCAGACCACTGTAACCAGGTGGGCTATGACGAATACAATAAGGTTGTGAATCGTTCGGCAGTACCGATATTGATTTACAAGCCGGATGGCAGTCTGACCGGTGTTAATAAAGAATTGGCGCAGCAAATCGATATTTATCCTACTTTACTGGATATGATTGGGTATGACAAACCGTTTAGAAGCTGGGGAAGAAGCCTGCTGGATGAAAAATCGATCAAGCCTTTTGTAATGAACTATAACGGCACGCAATACCAGTTTCAGCGCGGAAATTATATCTGCCTGTTTGACGGTAAGAAAGCGACCGGATTTTATGATATAAACGACAGAGGTTTGGAGAAAAACCTGATCGGGAACAGAAATAAAGAGATGGATGCTATTGAGGTGGCCTGTAAAGCGTTTTTACAGGATTACTATGAGCGTATCATCGACAAGAAGCTTTATGCAAAATAAAGCGGTTTAAAAGGCTTTATATTCAAGAATAGAAAATCTCCGGTTATTGCCGGAGATTTTTTGTTTTACAGCGGCTTATTTTAAGCCGGATAGAAAAGATCGTTTACTGTTAGTGTTTTGTAATTTGGTCCGTTGTTTTGTACATAGGGGATATCCGTATTGATTCCACTGTGAATTTGTATATTTGCGACCGGTTTTTAATATACGAAACGCTATAATGTTCCAATTTTTACCTTTAGATCCAAAAACGGTTTTCCTACTTTATTTTTGGGGAAACTTGTTTGTTTGTATTCTAATTTTTAGTTATTCGTTGTCGTATGCTACTATTGAGAATAGAAAAAAATTAAAAACCTTTGGCTATGGTAAAATATTACTGACAATAGGGTGGGTATTCATTTTTTTAAGAAACATCGTTCCGGATTTCATCTCTATCAATATTGCCAATACAATCATTCTTTTGGGAGGTTGTTATGAAACGATTGCGATAATGTCCTTAACCAAAGCAAAATTTAAGAGGCGTTATCATTTTCAGGTTGGGATAACAATTGCAGCCCTGCTGGTTTTTAACATTGCTACGTTTTTAGAGAGTTCGATTAATACCCGTATTGTAATAATGTCTTTAGGGATATTTGCGATTTATTTACCGCCAACTATCAGCTATTTTACAGAAAAAGCCAATAATTTATTCCGGATTTTTTACCTGCTGTGTTATGTTGCATTTGAAATTTTAATCTTTTTACGGGCTGTTTATAGCTATATAAGCCCGCAAAAATATTTTTTCCGATACAGTACTTTTGATAGTTTGTACAGCATTGGTTTATTCCTGCTCACGCTTATCGGTACAGTCGGGTTTTTATTACTGGTAAAAGAGAAACAGGACCTTAAAATACAGAAACTTCTAAAAGATAAAAACTTATTCTTTTCCATAATTGCCCATGATCTGAAAGGGCCGTTGGGATCCTCACTGGTACTGTCGGAAATCATGGCGCAGGAAATTGAAGATTATACCCGGGAAGAAATTAAGCAGATCACCGGAATGCTTCATGAGTCGAACAAAAATATCTATAAGTTGCTTGAAAACCTGTTGGACTGGTCCAGGGTGCAAACCGGGATGATCCAATACAATCCTCAAAAAGTGATATTAAATAGCCTGATCGAAGACAACGTAGCGCTCAATAAAAATACGGCATTACATAAAAACATCGATCTTAGGTTTGAAGCGACAGAAACGATTATGGTTGAGTTGGATAAGGATATGATCGATACTGTTTTGCGAAACCTGCTGACAAATGCTATTAAATTTACAGACCAGCAAGGTGAAATTATAGTAACGATGCAAAAGATAAATCAAAAAGTTGAGGTGTCTATTACCGATAACGGCATTGGAATTCCGGATAGCATAAAAGAAAAGTTGTTTAAAATTAATGAAAAAGTCATCCAGAAAGGGACCGAAAATGAAATCGGGAACGGATTGGGCTTATTGCTTTGCAGTGAATTTATAAAAAGGCATCAGGGCGAAATCTGGGCCGAAAGCAAGCATGGGGAAGGAAGTACTTTTAAGTTTGTATTACCGTTGAAAGGCTAAAGCAGAAGTTTAATCTTGGACTACTGTTTAATTTTTGTTGCGCCGTTTTGGGATTGCTTTTGGAAGTAATTTTCAGGCATAAAAAAAAGTCCTGATTTTCATCAGAACTTTTTTGTGGGGAGAGCAGGATTCGAACCTGCGAAGACATAGTCAGCAGATTTACAGTCTGCCCTCGTTGGCCGCTTGAGTATCTCCCCGTTGGCTATTCAAGTGTTCTCCTTGATTATTTCGAGTGCAAATATAGGACTGTTTTTTTACTATGCAAACTTATTTCTAATATAATTTCTCACTTTTTTTTAAAGCATTGTTTCTTAGAGAAATAAAAAAATCTCCCGGAGGAGATTTTTTGGAGTGTGTCTTATTTTGTGCCTAAAAGCGCTAAAACTTTCGCTTTTAATTCGGCTCCTTTAAGGTCTTTTGCTACAATTTTTCCGCTGGCATCCAGGATAAATGTTTGCGGGATTGCTTTTACATTATATTGTTCTGCGATTGGATCCTGCCAGAATTTCAAATTCGAAACCTGTGTCCATGCTAATTTGTCTTTTGCAATAGCTTCTTTCCATTTTGCTGCATCCTGGTCTAATGATACTCCAATGATGTTTAATCCTTTTGCGTGTAGCTCATTGTATAATGCTACTACATTAGGGTTTTCAGCACGACAAGGACCGCACCATGAAGCCCAGAAATCGATGATGGTTACTTTTCCTAATGATTCTTTTAGGGAAACGGTTTTTCCTTCCGGATTTGGAGCAGAAAAGTCCGGTGCCATTTTTCCTACTTCAACAGCACTTTGTTTTGCAAGGAAATTTTTAACGGTATCCCCGTGCTGGTTGTTTTTCGCATCAGCGGTTAACAATTTGTAGTATTTCTCAATTTTATCAACCGGTAAAGACTGGAATTTTACAAAGTTTTCCAATAGCATTACTGATAAAAAGGAATCCGGATGTTTCTGAATAAAATCTTCCGATTTTTGATTCATCTGATCCTGGTATACCATGAATTGTTTTCTAAGGGAATTTATAGTAACCGTATCGTTCGTTTGCTGCGCTGTAGCCATTCTTTGATTGTTAGCAATCTGGAATGTCTGCATTTTTTTATAAATTACTTTTGATTCGTCGTTATATTTTTGGAACTGATCGTTTGTAACCGTTCCGGAAACTCTTGAATTACGAACAGAATCTTTTACAAATTCAACTTTAATTTTTCCATTTTCAAGTACAAAAGGGATCATATCGCCAATGTCCTGAATTCTTAAAAAGCAAAATTCCGGATGCTCGGATTTTCCTTTAAATTCGAATTTTCCATCTTTAACCTTTACAGTATCTTTAGATACAGGGCCTAAATCGCTTTGTGTGGCAATGATAACCATTTTGTCATTTTCTACACCTTTAGCTTCTCCAATAATGGTAAAACCATCATCTTTTTTACATGAAGCAAAAAATGCAGCAATTGATAGTACTAAAAAAAATTTCTTCATCTTTATTTTTAATTTGTTATGCTTACAAATGTATTTAAAAACTCCCTATAAGGGGAAGTAAAATATATTATTTTTAACAGTATGAAATGAAAAACCCCAAAATCTGAAGCTTCAAATTTTGGGGTTTCGGTTAGTTTAGTGTCGAAGGACAGACGAATTTCGTCAGCGGAACATTACTTTGTCTTATTCCGGATATTCCTTTTTCGACGTTTATCATATTGTGATATCCTCTTGCTTTCAGTATGGAAGCCATGATTACAGAACGGTAACCGCCGGCACAATGCAGGTAAAAATCAGCATTTTTAGGAACTTCGGCTAGTTGATCGTTTACAAAATCCAAAGGGATATTAATGGCACCTTCCACATGTTCGGCACTGAATTCTCCCGGTTTTCGGGCATCAATTACAGCCAGTCCGGACGTGTCCTTGTCTGCTGCAAACTGTTCCGGTGTGATGGAAATAATGGTATCTACTTCAAAACCGGCTGTTTTCCAGGTTTCGATACCACCTTCCAGGTACCCCAGACAGTTGTCGAAACCTACGCGGGAAAGACGGGTAATTGTTTCTTTTTCTTTTCCTTCCGGCGCTACCAGAAGTATCGGTTGTTTAACATCCATTATTAAAGCGCCCACCCATGGTGCGAAGTTTCCCTGTAAACCGATGAATATAGACCCCGGTATGTGCTCTTTTATAAATTCATTTTCATGGCGAACATCTAAAATTAAAGCTTCAGACTGACCGGCAGCGGCTTTAAATGCAGCGGCATTCATTGGTGTGTTGGCTTTATTCATAACTGTTTCCAGGCTGTCATATCCCTGAATATTCATTAAAACATTCTGAGGGAAATAGGCCGGTGGTGCACCCAATCCGTCTAATAATTCTGCCGTGAACTCTTCTTTTGTCATGTTGGCCCGTAAAGCATAGTTCACTTTTTTCTGATTGCCCAAAGTGTCTGTTGTTTCTTTGCTCATGTTTTTACCGCAGGCACTTCCGGCACCGTGGTTTGGATAGACAATTAAATCGTCTGCCAATGGCATTATTTTATTGCGCAACGAGTCAAACAGCATTCCGGCTAATTTTTCCTGAGTTAAATCGCTAACCAGTTTTTGTGCTAAATCCGGGCGGCCTACATCGCCTATGAACAACGTATCGCCGGTAATGATACCGTGTTGTTTACCATTTTCATCCGTTAATAAATAACAGGTACTTTCAAGCGTGTGTCCCGGCGTATGAATCGCCTTAACGGTATAGTTGCCAATTTTAAATTCCTGATTGTCTTCGGCAATTATAGCTTCAAAATTTGGATTGGCTGTAGGTCCGTAAACGATTTTAGCGCCGGTTTTTTGTGCCAGATCCAAATGTCCGGAAACAAAATCGGCATGAAAATGCGTTTCAAAAATGTATTTAATGGAAGCGTTATCCTTAGTGGCTTTATCAATATAAGGTTGTACTTCACGTAGCGGATCAAAAATAGCGGCCTCACCATTACTTTCCAGATAGTATGCTGCATGAGCGATACATCCTGTATAAATCTGTTCTATTTTCATAATTGCATTTTTTTTATTAGGGTAAAGATAGGGTGTTGTCTTTTTTTACAGTGTGACTTTTGTCACATATGGAGGAATTCTTTCAGAAGAATGTAAACGGCCATAATTAAAACAAACCATCCAAAACCTTTTTTAAGCTGTGTTTCGTTAATATATTTATTTAAAAATATGCCTGCAAAGATACCAAAAACAGACAGTAAAGTAAATGTTAAAAGAAAATTCCAGTCTACATTCAGGTTTTCCAGATCACCGGTAAAACCAATGAGGGAATTGATGGCAATGATTAACAGGGAAGTACCAACGGCTTTCTTCATTGGGAGTCTGGCGAAAAAAACTAGGGTCGGGATGATTAAAAAACCACCGCCGGCACCCACCATCCCGATGAGTATGCCAATAAGGAATACCTGTGGAATCAGATAGCGGTAATTAATACTGCCGGAATTGCTTTCCGTATCGCATGTTGCTGCTTTTTTCCGAAGCATGGCCATGGCGGCAAAAAACATGATTACGGCAAAAAGCGCCATTAAAAAAGTGTCTTTGGATAAAGTGAAACCAGAGGTGCTGATTATCGTTTCGGGTATAGCCGGAACCAGAAACCTGCGGGTAAGAAAAACAGCAATAAATGAGGGTATGGCAAACAGGACAGCTGTTTTTACAGCTACAAGCCCTTTGAAATAATTGCGGAATGCTCCGAAGGAGGAGGTTGTTCCTACTATAAACAGGGAATAGGCTGTTGCCGTTACCGGCTGGATTCCCAGTAAGTATACTAAAACGGGTACGGTCAGTATGGAACCGCCGCCGCCGGTAAGTCCTAAAACAAGTCCGATGCAAAAAGCACCGATATAGCCGAAAAATGATTCCATTTAGAAGGTCAGAATTTCAATTTTATTGCGGTGTAACTTAATTTTCTGCTCGTCTTCCAAATGCTTTAATAGCCGGGAAATTACAACTCTTGAGGTGTTCATTTCGGAGGCGATTTCCTGATGGGTTGTCGCAATTTCGGTTGTGCCCAGCACTTTCGCTTTGTCGGTTATGAACTTATACAGGCGTTCGTCAAGATTCATAAAAGCAAGCGTATCGATGGCTTCCAGCATTTCCATTAACCGGATGTTGTAGCTCTCAAACACAAAGTTGCGCCAGGAAGGATATTTTACGACCCATTCCTCCATTTTGCCAATAGGGATCAAAACCATTTCGCCGTCGGTTTCGGCTACAGCCCTGATTTTGCTTTTGTTTTTCCCCATACAGCAGGTCAGGGTCATCGCACAGGTATCGCCGCGTTCTAAAAAGTACAGCAACAGTTCATCGCCGTTAGTGTCTTCGCGCATTATTTTGATAGCACCTTTTAAAAGCAAAGGCATCCATTCAATATTTTCTCCTATCTCGATAAGATAATCGTCGGCTTTAAACTTCTTGTAACTGGAAACAGTGCTGATTTCTTCGAGCAGCTGTTCTTCAAAAATGTAGTCGTAGGATTCGAATAGGAGTGATTTCATGCCATATTTTTTGTAAAGGTATCTTTTTGGAATGTAATAAGTTGTAACTTTTGTTACAAGTTCGCTATTTTCTGCTAAAACGGAAATGTAGAATTCTGAAATCCGGATTGAAAAATAGGCGTTTAAATTATGTTAATTTATTAAGTATTTCGTTTTTGCTTCAATTTTAATGCCCTATATTTGTATGCTTTTTTATATAGCAAATTAACAAACAAACAAAAATAAGTTGTAAATTATTAAATAGTATGGCAACAGCACAAAAGCCGAAGGCTAGCATGTATGAAAATGTTAAGAACCAGTTTGAAAAAGCTGCTTCTGTGATGGGATTGGATGAGACTGTTAAAAAAATCCTTTCTGTTACAAATAACGAAATCGTAGTTCACTTTCCTGTGAAAATGGACAATGGAACGGTAGAAATGTTCACAGGTTACAGAGTACAACACAATAATGTTTTAGGTCCTTACAAAGGAGGTTTGCGTTACCACGCAACTGTAGATATCGATGCTGCAAGAGCATTAGCTACCTGGATGACCTGGAAAACATCTTTAGCTGGTCTTCCTTACGGAGGTGGTAAAGGTGGTATCCAGTTAGATCCTAAAAAATATTCTACTTCAGAATTAGAGCGTATTACCCGTCGTTTTGCGTATGCATTAGGTGATAATATCGGACCTGAGCATGATATTCCTGCACCGGACGTTAACACGACAGCTCAGATGATGGCCTGGATTGCAGATACCTATATGTCTACAAAATCACCGGCTGAGCGTTCTAAAAACCAACACGTAGTTACAGGTAAACCTGTAGGTTCAGGAGGTTTGGAAGGAAGAGACAGAGCTACAGGATTTGGAGTAGTGGTTACTTTGGAGTCCTGGGCAAAATTGAGAGGAACTTCTTTAGAAGGGAAAAAATATATTGTTCAGGGATTTGGTAACGTAGGGTACTGGGCTGCACACTTTATGAACAAAAACGGAGCAATCCTTGTTGGTGTTCAGGATGCAACCGGAACAATCTATAACCCGGAAGGAATCGATCCGGAAGCTTTATTGCGTTTCCAGGCAGACAACAATACAATTTCCGGTTACAAAGGAACTCAGGATTATAAAGCAGAAGATTTCTTCGGAATTGACTGTGATATCATTATCCCGGCTGCTTTAGGAAACCAGATTACTGTTGAAAATGCAGATACAATCAAAGCTCAGGTAATTGCTGAAGGTGCTAACGGACCAACAGATACTGACGGAGAAGCAATCTTATTAGCAAAAGGTATTGAAATCATCCCGGACATCCTATGTAATTCAGGAGGTGTTATCGGAAGTTATTTCGAGTGGTTACAAAACCGTAACGGAGAAATCTGGACTATGGATGACGTAATCATCAAATTAAGAAAGAAACTGGAAGATGCTTTCAACAAAGTAGTTTTAACAGGAAGTCAGTACAAAACCGACTGGAGAACTGCAGCTTACATTCAAGCGTTAGCGCGTATTGAAATGGCTTACAAACAAAGAGGTATTTTCCCTTAATCGGGTAGAAATAATACAGAAAAAGCCACTCGGAAGAGTGGCTTTTTTTATGGTTATTATGTATTATTTTAAACCACCTTGGAAATGGCCAGGAAAAACCAGCCCAAAAACAGCAACATACCGCCAAGGGGTGTTATTGGTCCCAGGAATTTCAGCTTTTTACCGCCAATGCTGCTCAGGCACAAACCGTATATGCTGAATGAAAATAAAAAAGTACCGGCGATAAAAAAGAATGCCGTTAACGATTCGGTAGTTTTGGTGAAAGCAAAAAACTGACTGATGAAAACCAATGCCAGTGCATGATACATTTGGTATTTTACTCCGGTTTCAAAATTTTTCAGGGTTTCCGTGTTCATTTTCTTTTTGAGGATATGGGCGCCAAAAGCACCAAAAATGACAGCAAGACCTCCATAACAAGCGCCTATTGTTAGTACGGTATCTTTCATAAAATAAATTTTTGGGGATTAAAAATATAATGTAATTACTACAAATATACTATTCTTCAGGTAAATCATAGTATAATAAAATCCTAAAAAGGCATTTCTTATCTTTGCAGCATGAATGGGAAATCATATAATAAAACCAATTTTTTTAAACACACTTTCTGCATTTTTACTGAAGTAGCTCCAAATGAGGTAAGCGCTATACAGACGAATTATAAAAGTAAATCGGGCAGTAGCTATTATTTTACGGAAGAAGGTGTTTACCGCTATTCCAATCATTGGGGAAGAGCCGCAAATTGCCGATGGCGTTTGCTGCCTTTAGCCACGACTGACGGAACACGGGAGCGTATCGGGTATGCAAAATGGAGTGATTTCTATCCCAATAATGATTCGGATAATTTGTTTTATATAACTGTCGATTTTACAAGCGGAGCGGCTGTTTTTGAACACAAATCCAATCCTTTATATGATGGTAAGGCAGTATTGCGCAATGCTGCCGAAACCACAAAATACATGCAGCAGATCCGGAAGTTATTTGAAAGTGAAGCCTGGGCAAAATACCTGGAATATGAAGATCTGGATGCTCTTCGGGAAACCATTATTAACGAACTGCTGACCACTAATAAAACACTACAGCAAATAAAAAGCAGATTACTGATATGAGCCGTCAAAACGAGGAAAACAGAAAAAAGCACAGTAAAAAGATCCAGCATAAAAAGGTAAAAGAACAAAATGCTGCACAGTTGCGAAAAGAGAAATTAAAAGAAATATTAAAAAAAATCCAATCCGAATAATCATGACCGAAAAATGTTATTGCTGTTCCGGCCTGCTTTTCCGGGATTGCTGCGAACCGTATGTAAAAGGTATTAAAAAGGCTCCCACAGCCGAAGCACTGATGCGGTCCCGGTATTCGGCTTATGCAGTGCATGCAGTTGACTATTTACTGGCTACAACGCATATTTCCCGGCGAAAATACCATTCTAAAAAGGACATACAGCAATGGGCTGTTTCGAACCAGTGGCTGAAATTGGAAATAATTAAAGCAACGGAAAATACGGTGGAGTTTAAAGCTTACTTTTTAGATGCGTTGTTACAGCCCCAGGTACATCATGAAAAATCGACTTTTAAGCAGCAAAACGGAAGCTGGTTTTATGTGGACGGGAAGTTCTATTAATAATCTCCCGGTATACTGCCTAAGTACTCGCTGTTAAACAAAGGTTTCGAACAGTCTTTTATTCAGTATTTGCTGTGTTACAAATTTTCCGTTCAGAAAAACACTGTGAATTGTAAAAGGGACAAAATGGTTTTGTGCCTGTTCCCGCGTTGTTATTTTGTGAATTGTAATGGGGTAACCTTTTTCCAGGGCAGCGTTTTTTGTTTCTTCATTTACATAATATTCCGTAAACGGACAGGCATTAGTATAATATACCGCAATGCCTTTTGAAGTGTCGCATTCCCCTTTTTTGCAGCAGTCTTTAAATTTTGGAATTGCTGCGTTTTCCCGTAATGGTTTGTACCAGAGCTCAAAATAGGGAAGTGCCGTATCGGCCAATAGAAATCCCTGTTTTGCAAAGAATTTTTTGTCGGACATATACGGTTGTTTTTTTGCAGCGGTAATGACCATAATGCCATCCTTGTCCTTACTGTCGTTGACACATTCCTGAAATAATGCTTTACCGTATCCCTGGCCTTTAAACTGACCGGAAACCCAGAAACAGTTGATCAGCATATAATTTGGCGCGTGAACAGGAGCCCAGGCTTTTTCTGCCGGGACATATTCAATAAAAACTTTACCGCTCACATCGAGTTTCTTAAAAATATAGCCCTCTTTAAACTGCGAAGTGAGCCATTCTTTCTTTGCCGCATAGCCGCTGGATAATTTCTTATCACTAATGGCGCAGCAAATGTGCTCTTTGGAAATATTTTCGGCTGTGAGGGTAATGATATTCATGACTACTTGATTGAAAAATAGTCAAAGGCTGCTTTTGAAATTGCGGCAATGATCTTGTTGTTAGTGGTGTCACTTTCCATGGAATCACTAACAAAAACGGCTATGGCAAATGCCTGTCCGCCGGGAAGGTATACAATCCCGATGTCGTTTTCGGCGGCTTTAAGCCCGGTTTCTTTCCGGAAGGAACTTCCGGTTTTGTGTGCCACAACTACGTTTTGAGGCAACAGCCCTTTTATTTTATCCGGTCCGGTTTTGGTTCCCTGTAACACGTTTAACAGGTAGTCATAGGATGTTGGCGATAACACCTGAAGCTGGTAAAACTTCTTAAGTAGTAAAACCGCAGCAAACGGAGTGGTCGTATTCAGGTATTGGTTTTCCCATTTTTCATGCATTTCGGCTTCCGTTGCCTGAATACTGGTATTCGGGATTTTCAGGCTTTTGATGTAACGGTCCACCTTTTTAGTACCGCCAGCCAGGCGAAACAGTATGTCGCAGGCATTATTGTCGCTTAAAGAGACCGTATAGCTGATCAGTTCACTCAATTTGATATTGATATTGCCATAAGGATAATTCTCCCGTAACGGGCTATGCGTGTTTTCCAGTAAATCCGATTTTTTTACGAATATTTCCTGATCCAGCCTTAATTTTCCTTTATCAACCTGGTGTAAAATGGCCAATGCCAAATGGAATTTATACACACTCATGGTCGGGAAATGATGCGTATTGTTAATCGTTAGCGTATCGTTATTGGTCAGGTTATAGATGCCTACACCCACAGTAGCTTTTTTGTCTTTAATAATCTCATTGATCTGAGCCCTTAAGTTAGTTGTCTGAGCGGAAGTGTTCAGGGCAAGTGATAAGGTAAGGAGGATGGTAAAGCGCTTGCGGAGATTCATTGGAATGGCGTATTTGGGATGTGTAAAGTATCAAATTTACAATTATTTATTCTGTTTTTTTAATGTCAGCAGCCAAAAAATAAGCGCAATACTGCTAAATCCGGCTCCTAAAAGGCAAACGCCGCTCCAGCCGGATTTATTGTACACCTGCGTGGAGAGCAGGGCGCCGATACCGCTTCCGATGGAATAAAAAATCATATAAGCCGCTATTGTACGACTTACGGCTTGCGGCAATGCTTTGTACAGTATGGACTGGTTGGTTACATGTACTGCCTGTACAGCGTAGTCCAGCAGGATAATACCGGTAATGAGGAGGAGGATGTTATTGTACAGATAGCTCATAATCAGCCAGGATAGTATCAGGACAGCAAGCGCTATTCCGGTAGTTTGTTGTGCCCGCCCGCGATCGGCTAGTTTTCCGGCTCGGGCAGCACTTAACGAACCGATCACTCCCAGCAATCCAAATAATCCGATTTCTGTAGCCGAAAAAGAAAACGGAGTGGTGCTCAGTGGTAAGACCAGCGACGTCCATAAGGTGCTGAAAGAGGCAAACAGGAATAAGGCAATTACCGAACGTTTCAGCATTATTGGTTCGTCTTTGAAAAGCGTGAAAAGGGAGTGCAGCAGTTTGCGATAGCTGGTATCGGATTTAGGATAATCCTGTTTTGGGAGTTGGTAGCACAAAAATACGGTAATCAGGGTGGTTGCTGAGGCCGAGACGGTGTACACGGAACGCCATCCGGAAACATCTGCCAGGAATCCGGCCGCAGTTCTGGCTAATAAGATCCCTATAACAATACCGCTTGTGACCAGACCGACAACACGGCCGTTTTGTGAAGGTGTTGCTAATGATGCAGCATAGGCGACTATGGTTTGAGCAACAGTGGCCGATAGTCCCAGAACAAGCAAAGCACCCATAAAAACAAACTGATGGGAGGTAAAGCTGATTATCAGCAGCATTACTATGGAGATGAAAAACTGCGACAGGATTAGTTTCCGCCTGTTCAGTATGTCGCCCAACGGTACGATAAAAAATAATCCGAGGCCATAGCCAATCTGTGTAAGGGTTACGATTTGTCCGATGCTGTGCTCTTTTATTTTGAAGTCCAATGCGATGAGGTGCAACAGGGGTTGGGCAAAATAGACATTGGCAACGGCAAGCCCGCTGGCAATTGCAAATAAAAATACAGTGCAGGCGGTTAGCGGTGTGTTGTTTTCTGGCATAGGGATATTATTTTATTTTGTACTAATCGGTACAGAATTGGTTAAAAAAATTAGTCTAAAATGCCAAGCTGCATTTCAATAAGTCCGGAGAGTGCTTTGGGATCCGGATACAGGCGTCTGCTGATACCCAATCCGTTCCAGGTGGTTATTAAATAACGGGCGAGCAGATGGGAATCGTCTTTAGACTGCATCTGGCCTGCGGCCTGTGCCTGTTCAATGGTAAGCTGAAAAACGGTTTCAAGTTCCTTTAAATGCCGGGCGGCAATTTGCATTATTTGCGCATCGTTATTGGAAAATTCGGCAAGGGTGTTACCGAAAATACAACCTTTCAGATTGGTTGCTTTTGGTGCTTTTGCAATACTGCGGAACAGTTTTTTGATTTCTTCAACCGGAGCCAGGCTTTTGGCGATATTGTCTTTTAAGGTATTCAGTTCTTTTTGACTGACCTTTTCCAATACTTTTTCATAAAGTTCCTTTTTGCCGCCTTTAAAAGCTAAATAAAAGCTGCCTTTGCCAATGCCCATTGCCCGGAGCAGATCTTCCGTTGAGGTAATTTCATAGCCTTGTGACCAAAACAGGTCGGCAGCCTTCTCGATTACCGCCTCGTTGTCGAATATTTTAGGTCTTCCGGACATGCTAGTTTATTTGAGGGCAAAGATATAATATTTTACCAATCGGTACAAAATATATTTTTTAATAGTATTAGCAATTGATGGCAGAAGCAGTAAGGAAATCTAACGGATCACCCTGGGGCATAAAAAAACCTTTTAGTTTAACTAAAAGGTTTTTTAAAATTTTATAAGGAATTCCGGCTTACAGTTTGTTCATGTTTCCGGCTAAAGTTTCGATAAATTTACCGATAGGTCCTTTTACCATCATGGCCATCATCGGGTTAAATTCTCCTGTGAAAAGCAATTGAACTTCCGAGGTGTTTGCAGTAAGGGCATTAATATTTGCTGTTAAAGTGAAAGGCAGTTTATCGCTGGCAGCTCCTAAAACAACTTTGTTTGGGGCTACTTTATCTTTCATTTTTAATTTAATTTCCGGCATACCTTTTAAACCGAAAATAAAAGCGTTTTCATCCAATACTTCGAATTTAGCTATATTTTCAGGCATTAATTTCTCGAAATTCTTAACATCTGTTAAAGAATCGAATAGGTACTCGGCTGATTTCTCTACGTTAACTTTTGGACTTTCTAAATTCATATATAAGTATCGTTAGTGCTTTTTATGCTTGATTAAACTTCAATTCCCCAGGTTGAAGGGCTTTTACGCCATTCTTTTAAGGTTTCATGTTCTTCTTCGGTAATGTATTTTTTGGCAACTGCTTCTTCCAGTAAGGTGTCGTAGTTCCCCAAAGTATAGAGGTTAACGTTGGCTTCTTTGAAATTTTCAGTAGCAATTTCAAAACCATACGTAAAAATGGCCACCATACCTTTTACATTTGCACCGGCTTCTTTTAAAGCTTCAACAGCCATAAGACTGCTTTTTCCGGTACTGATCAGGTCTTCCACCACAACCACGTTCTGGCCTTTTTGTAAAAAGCCTTCTACCTGATTTTGTCTTCCGTGTTTTTTAGGTTCCGGACGAACATAAACAAATGGTAAACCTAAATATTCTGCAACCAATATACCAATGCCAATGGCTCCGGTTGCTACTCCGGCTATTACATCCGGTTTTCCAAACTCTTTTTCAATGTTTTTCGCAAATTCCTCACGGATATAATTTCTTATCGGTGGAAATGAGAGGGTTATACGGTTGTCGCAATAAATAGGCGACTTCCATCCAGAAGCCCATGTAAAAGGATTTTTTGGATTTAATTTAATTGCGTTTATTTGTAAAAGCAATTCGGCAGTTTTTTTAGCTGTGTCTGTATTAAAAATCATAGTACAAATGTATAAAGTTTTTGTGAACGACAAACCACTTTTCTTGACAAATGAAATTGTTAAAGAAACCGATTTTCAACTTTTTCTTTTGGAAAGTGTTGATATAAAGCAAGTTATTGTTAAAATGTTTCAAAACAAAATTCAGAAAGCTTTTTTATACTATCCGGACGAAAAGGAAATCCTGAAGAAACTCAAGGAGAAGATTCCGGTAGTAAAAGCGGGCGGCGGATTAGTGTACAACCGGAAAGGAGAGGTACTTTTTATCTTTAGAAACGGCAAATGGGACCTTCCCAAAGGCGGAATCGAGAAAAAAGAAGAGATCGAACAAACGGCCATGCGCGAAGTGGAAGAAGAAACCGGTGTTGACGGTTTGAAAATTACGCAGAAGTTACAGAAAACCTATCATGTTTTTAAGCGCAACGGGCGGTATAAGCTGAAAGTAACCCATTGGTTTGAGATGAAAACGAATTTTGAAGGGATACCACAGGGACAAATTGAAGAAGGTATTGAAAAAGTTGCCTGGCTGAAACCGGATGAGGTGAAAGAAGCGCTGACCAATTCCTATGAAAATATTAAGCTGTTGTTTCAGGCAGAAAAAGTTTTATAAACAAAAAACCAGAGCATTGCTCTGGTTTTTTATTGGTTTTATTTCATGATGCGGTATACCGGATACTGCAGGTGTGATTTCTCGTAATATTTAGAGTTTTTATAGACCCAGTCCAGTTGGGCGTCACCGCTGCTTTCAAATTTAGGATCGCTTTTTCTCTTTTTTTCCAGTGCTGCTCTCAGTTCCGGGTTTTCATCCAGTAACTGTTTTGCCACATCTTCAAATACATAAGGAGAGTAGTATTCCTTTTGCTGTAAAACGGCATCAAAGAAATTCCAGTTGAAATAGGAATCAACAGCTTCCGGTTCTAAAGTTTCCAACAGGAATTTTACATTTTTCTGCTGGGTGGCAATCAGGTAATCCCCTTTTTTCAACGTAACGGGCTTTTTTTCAACGGTAACGGTAGTGTTGGAATGGCCGTAATGACCTTCAAAAGCACTGTTTCCGGTTTTATAATCGGCTATTCTGTAGCTTTCCACAGTAATGAGCGTATCCTGTTTCAGCTGTTTCATTTCAATGTTATTCAGTTTCAGCAGGTCCAGAACATTCCACCATTGTTTCGGGATCACGTAATATTCCGGAATAGTAACCTGCTTTTTAGGTTTGTAAACTTCATAATAGGGAATCATCTTTTTGAATGGTTTGGAACGGTCGTAATACAATCTCGGTTTGCCGGAAACAGCACTGGCTTTGTATTTGCCTTCATATCCTAAAAACGGGATTTGGGTTACTTTGGCCGAATCGATTTCCCATTCTACCGTATATTTTTGGTCTGGCGTATAGCTGGCAAGGGTTTCTTTCCGGATTTTCTTAATCGTCTGGAAGTTTTTATCGGTATAGTTTAAGGTAGTTATCATGTATTCGTACGTCACCTTTACACGGTCGCTGTATTTTTTTAGCATGTGGGTTTCCACCATGGCTCCGAAGGAATTGAACATTGCGGCATAACCGGTAGAAAAACGGGCTGTTTCCATGTTTTTGGCAAAGCCGTTTTCGGGTGTTTTATTGTAAATATTCACATAAGGAACCGGTTCAATTTTTTTGGACTGCAGGTCTTTTAAAATGGCGGGATACATATCGGTATTGAAATATGTTCCGGCAGTACCGCCTAATTTCTGATAATGTGTGGAAATATAGGTTAATGTATATTGATAATCGGCACCGTTACTAACATGGTTGTCGATAAAAACATCCGGATAAACCAATTGGAAGATTTCCGCAAAACTACGGGCATTTCGGGTATCCGATTTAACAAAATCCCGATTCAGGTCATAATTCCGGGCATTTCCGCGGAATCCGAATTCTTCCGGTCCGTTTTGGTTAACGCGGGAAGTTGAATTTCTGTTTAAGGCTCCGCCGATATTGTAAATCGGAATGGCTACGACAACCGTGTTTTTGGGAGCAGTGATTTTTCCGGTAGCCAGATCCCGGAACAGCATCATGGTAGCATCTATACCGTCCGGTTCTCCGGGATGTATTCCGTTGTTGATTAAAAGAACGGCTTTGTTTTTCTGTATTTCCGGAAAGTCGAAGTTTTTTCCGGGATTAAACGTAACAATATGCAGCGGTTCGCCGCTGTCTGTTTGTCCCATGGTTTTCATGGCAATGGTTTCAAAATTCTGATCCAGTAACTGGAAATAGGCAATGGTCTCTTCATAGGTTGCCGTCTGGTTGCCATTTCCTTTTTCATAAGGTGTCGGAAATTTTTGCTGTGCCATTGTCGGAAGGGAATGCAGAAAGGGGAGGATCAGTAGGATTTTTATGAATTTCATTTTATATCCGGGTGTTTTTTATGATATTTTTATAAAAGGGGTTTGTTTTTTAGGTATTCTGTTTTTTTATCGTTAGCTTAGTGTTGCTTAATCAATTAAAAAATAAAAATATGAAAAAAATTACTCTTTTATGCTTGTTTTTTTTAATGTCTTTTGCAGTTGAGGCGCAAATTGTGCTCACACATTCTAATTCGCAGGCAATCAATGGAAATACAGTAGCTTGTGGTAACAGTACTACGGCAACATCCAGTGACAACAGGTATTACAGAAGTTTTAACCTGAATGCATTGGGGGTTACGGCTGCTTTTAATTTGTCGGCGATCCAGTTTGGCGTTAATTCCCTGACCGGAGCCAGCAGTTATGTAGTGACCGTTAAGGCATACAGTACAACGGCTGCTTTCCCTGCAGGGTTCCCGAATACCGGATATACTTTGTTAGGACAGGCGGATTATACCGTTCAGACTGCAAATGTAGGGACTATTGTTTCCGTTCCGTTAACGGCTACAGTTCCTGCAAATGCAACGTTAATCGTAGAAGTAGGATATGCCGCAGCGGCAACCGGATCCGGTATCCGAATCATTTTAGGATCCAATTCGGCCGGACAAACAGGACCAAGCTATATTGCTTCGACCACCTGTTCGATAATAACGCCAACAGATGTGGCAGCGGTGGGAACCGGTTTTCCAAATGTACACATGGTTATCAATGCAGTAGGAACGACATTGGGTGTTAATGAATTTGCCTCAAAATTAGTAATGGTTTATCCTAATCCGACGTCAGGATTGTTTACAGTAGAGCTGCCAAACGAATTGGAGATCCAGAAAGCAACGCTGGTTGATATCACCGGTAAACAATTTGCTTTAAAAACCAATACAGGAAGCAAAATTGATATTTCCGGTTTTGCAACGGGTGTTTACCTGTTGAATCTGGAAACTGCTGAAGGAAACTTAGTGAAAAAAATCGTGAAACAGTAAACGTTTCCCGCATGACAAAAAGTAAAGAAGCGCCCGGACAGGCGCTTCTTTTTTATTTTATTTTTACCGAATCCGGTACTAAAACAGTATAATCACCGCCGTTACGGATAACATCGCGGACAATGCTGGAACTGATATAGGAAGTACTGGCAGCCGTTAATAGAAATACCGTTTCAATATGGGATAACTTTCTGTTGGTATGGGCAATTGCTTTTTCAAATTCAAAATCCGCCGGATTGCGAAGTCCGCGGAGAATAAACTGTGCGTTTAACTTCTGGCACAGGTCAATTGTTAATCCCTGATAGGTCACTACCGAAACTTTCGGTTCGTTTTGAAAAGCATCTTCAATGAATTTTTGACGCGTTTCTAAAGAGAACATGTATTTTTTTTCGGCATTGACCCCAATGGCAACGATGATTTCATCAAATAGCGGAAGGGCTCTTTTAATAATATCATAATGTCCCAGAGTGATCGGGTCGAATGAACCGGGAAATATTGCTTTTCTCATTTGGTTGGTTTTTTGCGTTGGAATTATTGTAATGCTAATACGATAGCATTGTCAAACAATTCGGTTAAAGAAATTCCTGCTGCTTTTGCCTGTTGCGGTAAAATACTTTCGGTTGTTAATCCGGGAATTGTATTCATTTCCAGCATATACGGTTCGTCGTTAACAATGATAAACTCACTACGGGAAAAACCTTTCATTTTTAAAACATCATAGGCGCGTTTGGCTACCGCGCTTACTTTTTCGGTCATTTCCGGTGAAATTCTTGCCGGAGTGATTTCCTGGGATTTGCCCAGGTATTTTGCTTCATAATCAAAGAAATCATTTTCAGAAACGATTTCCGTTATCGGAAGTACCGTAGTCACCCCTTTATAGTTGATTACACCCACCGAAACTTCGGTTCCGTCCAGAAAGCTTTCAATGATAATTTCGTTATCTTCTTTATAGGCGTTTGCAATTGCCGGTAATAATTCTTCCACCGACTTTACTTTGGAAATTCCAAAGCTGGAACCGGCTTTGTTTGGCTTTACAAAACAAGGGAGTCCTACGGTTTTGATGATTGTTTGCTCGTCAATGCTATCGCCTTCGTTTAAGTAAAAAGAAGTAGCCGTTTTGATGCCGTATGGTTTTAAGACGGATAGCAGATCTCTTTTGTTAAACGTTAAAGCAGCCTGGTAATAATCGCAGGACGTTTGCGGAATACCTAATAATTCAAAATAAGCCTGCATTAATCCATCTTCGCCCGGAGTTCCGTGTATCGCATTGAAAACCACATCAAATTGTAATTTTACACCATTATACTCCACAGAGAAATCATGACGGTTTACCGGAAATTCAGCATTATTTTCGTCTACCATTACCCATTTGTCCTTAAAAATATGGATGCGGTAGGCGTTGTATTTTGACTGGTCCAGAAATTTATAGACTACATTTCCACTTGTTAAAGAGATTTGATATTCACTGGAATATCCTCCCATAATAATGGCAACATTTTTCATTTTGCTACGTTTGAATTATTAGTTAAGTATATTACAAAAGTATTATTATTTGTTGAATCATTCCGGATTGAATAATAAAATATAAGGCTTTAAAGAAAGTAAAAACCTTTAGTATTTTATATATTTGCCAAAATTCGATTATTTATGAGTTGGAAAAAGTTTTTAACCAGTTTTACATTCTTTAAAAATTTAGCATTAGCACTGATTATCCTGATTGTATTTGTGGTATTAGTGATGCAATGGTTAGGA
This sequence comes from Flavobacterium inviolabile, assembly GCF_013389455.1. Classification (NCBI taxonomy): domain Bacteria; kingdom Pseudomonadati; phylum Bacteroidota; class Flavobacteriia; order Flavobacteriales; family Flavobacteriaceae; genus Flavobacterium; species Flavobacterium inviolabile. The sequence goes on from NZ_CP058278.1 coordinate 2,211,338, forward strand.
TATGCTACCAATCACGGGGAAGAAATTCCGGTTCCTAATTTGTCAAAAATGACTATTGATAAAGCAGAGGAGAAGTTAAATGACATTGATTTGGAAATTCATTTACTCGATACTGTTGATTTCAAAGCCGATTTCCCGCCTTATTCTATAGTAGAGCAGGATCCATTGCCGGGAGTAACGGTAAAAGACGGCAGAAAAGTGTATGTTAAGATTAACTCTGGCGGTTACTCGCAAGTGACCATGCCGGATCTTATCCAGAAAACATACCGTCAGTCGCTGTCAACTTTACGGGCTTTAGGTCTGGAAGAAGGAAACGTGAAATATGTTCCGTATATGGCTAAAGATGTTGTTTTGGAGATGAAACAGGGTGGAAAACAGTTAAAAGCCGGCGATAAAGTATTGAAAGCTTCAAAAATCGATTTGGTTTTGGGAGACGGTAAAACAGGATTTGTAGAGGAAACAGCAACGGATAGTATTCCTGTAAAAGAAAATACAACAGAAAGTAATGCAGAATAATAATATAAACGAAGAAGCCGATTTAGACGGTGAATTATTTGAACATTATCGTTTTGAAGCGGCAAAAGGGCAGGCTCCTTTGCGTGTGGATAAATTTTTAATGAATCTTGTTGAGAATGCAACAAGAAATAAAATCCAGCAGGCGGCAACAAATGGTAACATTTTTGTGAACGATATCCCTGTTAAATCCAATTATAAAGTAAAAGCATTTGATGTGGTGCGTGTGTTAATGGAACAGCCGCCGTTTGAAAATGTGATTATTCCGGAGAATATTCCGCTGGATATTGTTTTTGAAGACGATCAATTGCTGGTAATCAATAAACCTGCCGGACTGGTAGTCCATCCGGGACACGGTAACTATACCGGAACTCTGGTAAATGCGCTGGCTTATCATTTTGAGAACCTGCCGCTAAACAGCAGTGAGCGTCCGGGATTGGTACACCGTATTGATAAAGATACTACCGGATTGTTAGTGGTCGCCAAAACGGATATGGCGATGGCTTACTTGACGAAACAGTTTGCCGATAAAACTTCCGAAAGAGAATATGTTGCCCTGGTTTGGGGGAATATTGAAGAGGAGGAAGGAACGATTGAAGGCTATATCGGACGTCACATGAAAGACCGTATGCAAATGTCGGTTTATGACAGTGAAGAGTTTGGAAAACATGCGGTAACGCATTATAAGGTGTTGGAACGGTTCGGATATGTAACATTGGTTTCCTGTATACTGGAAACAGGGCGTACCCATCAGATCCGTGCCCACATGAAATATATCGGACATACCTTATTTAACGATGAGCGTTATGGCGGACACCTGATTTTGAAAGGTACTACCTTTACAAAATACAAACAGTTTATTGACAACTGTTTTAAGACTTTGCCAAGACAGGCACTGCATGCTAAAACATTAGGCTTCGAGCATCCGGTAACCAAAGAGTTTATGCGATTTGATACCGAATTGCCGCAGGATATGCAGGAATGTATTGAAAAATGGAGAGTGTACTCCAAATCCCATACTGTGGAAGAAGAAGAGTAATAAGTACATTGATATAAAAAATAAGGCGGGCAAATTTATTTTGCCCGCCTTATTTTTTATATCAAATCAAATCCCATATCTCAAACTTCGTATCTCATATATCTCAAATCAAACGTCATATATCAAATATCTCAAATCAGTCCTCTACTATTTAAAAACGCCCCGATGATTCGGGGCGTTTTTGTTTTTATTTGTTTTTATTGTCGATCCATTTACGGGCATTTACAAATGCTTCGTGCCATGGCGATACTTCATCCTGCTGTCCTGCCGGATAATGTGCCCAGTTCCAAGGGAACGTGGAACGTTCGATATGCGGCATCATTACCAGGTGACGACCGGTAGTGTCGCACATCATTGCAGTATTGTAATCCGAACCGTTTGGATTTGCCGGATAGCTGTCGTAAGCATATTTGGAAACAATATTGTACTGTTCTTCTGCATACGGTAATTTGAATTTTCCTTCACCGTGTGAAACCCAAACCCCTAATGTGCTTCCTGCTAATGTGGATAACATTACCGAGTTGTTTGGCTGAACGGTAACGGAAGTAAAGATACTTTCGTGTTTTGCACTTGTATTGTGGTGCATTTTTCCGTGTATTTCGTGTTCCGGGTTGACTAATTCCAGCTCCATAAATAACTGGCAGCCGTTACAGATACCTACCGAAAGCGTATTGTCGCGCTTAAAGAAGTTTTTCAATGCCGTATTGGCTTTTTCATTGTATAGGAAAGCACCGGCCCAGCCTTTGGCAGAACCTAAAACATCTGAGTTGGAGAAACCTCCTACGGCACCGATAAACTGGATATCTTCCAATGTTTCACGCCCGGTAATCAGGTCGGTCATGTGCACGTCTTTTACGTCAAATCCGGCTAAATACATCGCATTTGCCATTTCACGCTCGGAGTTACTTCCTTTCTCACGGATGATAGCGGCTTTCGGACGTGGTTTTGATGCGTCGATAACCGGTTTCTTACCGTCGAAATGTAACGGGAAAGTATAGTTTAGCGGCTGGTTTTTATAATTGTTATAACGTTCCTGCGCCATTCCGTTTTTAGACTGTTTCTGGTCTAAAAGGAAAGAGGTTTTGTACCAGGTATCTCTCAGTTCTGTAACATTGAATGCAAAAACGTCTTCATTATTGGTAATGGTTACGGTATTGATTTCCGTTACCTCACCAATTTTAAAGAATTCAATACCGTTGTTGTTTAGCACTGTTTCAGCTTCAGCATCTGCCTGGAAAACCAATCCGATGTTTTCGTTGAATAGGGCTTTAACGGTATCCTGTTCTTGTAAAGAGGATAAATCGTAAGCAGCACCCAGATTTACATCTGCAAAACACATTTCCAAAAGGGTAGTGATTAAACCGCCGCTTCCGATGTCGTGTCCGGCTTTAATGTTACCGGCCTTGATTAAATCCTGGATAGTATTGAATGCCTTTTTGAAATAACCGGCATTGGTGATCGTTGGTACTTCTTCACCGATTTTATTTAAAATCTGTGCAAAAGAAGAACCACCTAATTTAAAGCTGTCCTGAGACAGGTTGATATAATAAATGCTTCCGCCGTTTCGTTGTAAAACAGGCTCCACAATTTTAGTAATGTCAGCACAATTTCCTCCGGCAGAAATAATAACCGTTCCCGGTGCAATTACTTCGTCGTTCGGATATTTTTGTTTCATGGAAAGGGAGTCTTTCCCGGTTGGAATATTGATACCCAATTCGATAGCAAAATCGGAACAGCCTTTTACCGCTTCATATAAACGGGCGTCTTCGCCTTCGTTTTTACAAGCCCACATCCAGTTAGCAGATAATGAAACACTTTTCAGTCCGTCTTTTAACGGTGCCCAGACAATGTTTGATAAAGCTTCTGCGATAGCGTTACGGCTACCTGCTACCGGATTAACCAAAGCCGAAACCGGCGAATGCCCGATAGTGGTCGCAACCCCTTCTTTTCCCTGGAAATCCAAAGCCATTACACCCACGTTGTTTAATGGTAACTGTAATGGTCCGGCACATTGCTGTTTGGCAACACGTCCGCCCACACAACGGTCTACTTTATTGGTCAGCCAGTCTTTTGACGCTACGGCTTCCAATTGTAAAACCTGGTTTAAATAGGCCGGGATATTGGCTGTTGTATACTCTAAATCCTGATATTTTCTGTCGATGGTGCTGTCGTTCATGATCACTTTCGGAGAACTTCCAAACATGTCTTCCAAAGCAAAATCCATTGGTTTGGCACCCGTAGAAGCCGATTCGAAAGTAAAACGATGATCGCCGGTTACGTCACCCACAGCATACATTGGCGAACGTTCCCTGTCGGCAATACGCTGTAGCGTTTCCAAATCTTTTTCACCGATAACCAATCCCATACGTTCCTGTGATTCGTTTCCGATGATTTCTTTAGCAGAAAGAGTAGGATCACCAACAGGAAGTTTGTCTAAATCGATTTTTCCTCCGGTTTCTTCCACTAATTCCGATAGACAGTTCAAATGTCCGCCGGCACCGTGATCGTGGATGGAAACAATAGGATTGTGATCGCTTTCCACTAATCCGCGAACGGCATTGGCAGCACGTTTCTGCATTTCCGGATTGGAACGCTGGATCGCATTTAATTCAATTCCTGAACCGAAAGCTCCGGTATCTGCCGATGAAACAGCAGCACCACCCATTCCGATTCTGTAATTTTCACCACCTAAAATGACTACTTTGTCACCTACAGCGGGTTTTTGTTTTTTTGCCTGGCTTTCTTTTCCGTATCCGATTCCTCCGGCTAGCATGATCACTTTGTCGAAACCTAATTTGCGGGCATCTTCTTCGTGTTCAAAAGTCAATACCGAACCGGTAATTAACGGCTGTCCGAATTTGTTTCCAAAGTCGGAAGCTCCGTTGGAAGCCTTGATCAGGATGTCCATTGGAGTCTGGTACAACCATTTTCTTTCGTTCATGGCATTTTCCCACGGACGGTTTTCTTCCAGACGGGAATATGAAGTCATATACACTGCTGTTCCTGCCAATGGCAAAGAACCCTGGCCACCTGCCAAACGGTCACGGATCTCTCCTCCCGAACCGGTTGCTGCCCCGTTGAAAGGCTCTACCGTGGTAGGGAAGTTGTGTGTTTCCGCTTTTAACGAAATAACCGAATCAAATTCCTGAATAGCATAAAAATCCGGTTTGTCGGCTGTTTTAGGTGCAAACTGTTGTACGCGCGGTCCTTTTACGAAAGCCACGTTATCTTTATAGGCCGAAACGATATCGTTAGGATGTGTTTCGGATGTTTTTTTGATTAATTTGAATAAGGAAGTCGGTTTTTCTTCACCGTCAATCACAAATGTTCCGTTGAAAATTTTGTGACGGCAGTGCTCCGAATTTACCTGTGAGAATCCGAATACTTCCGAATCGGTTAACTTGCGCCCTAATTTTACGGCTAAGTTGTTCAGGTAATCCACTTCTTCCTGACTTAATGCCAATCCTTCTTTTTGGTTGTAGGCCGCGATGTCCTCAATTTCCAAAATAGGTTCCGGCTGGATGTTGATCGTGTAAATATCCTGATGAAGCGCAGTATATTTCTGGAAAAGCATCGGATCGAAATCGTTAAAATCTTCCGTTACTTTTTCAAATTCCTCAATCCGGATAATGCCCGAAATACCCATATTCTGGGTAATCTCAACAGCATTGGTACTCCACGGTGTGATCATTGCTGCACGTGGGCCAACAAAAAAAGCATCCAGAGATGCCTTTGTATCGTTAAGAACTGTGCAAGGGTTTTCAGTAGCGCTTGCAAACAGCCAGTTTAATTTCGTAATGTCCTGAGCAGAAAGCTCGCTTTGCGATTGTACTGCAAAAACCGTATTGGTCTGGTTTCCGAAGAAATGAATCATTGTGTGTGTTGTTTGTGTGTTGTTTTTAAAAATGCAAAATTAATCTAATTCGGTCAATTAGCCAATTTTGAAATCAGAATTAATTTAAGGAATATTTTACCGGGGTTTTATTCCGGAATATATTGATAAGCTCCCAGATCGGAACCGCCGTTTGGTCTGGAATTTCCTAAGATATCTTCTAAAAACGGATTGGCTACCGCTACACCATATCCTCTGGCACTGGAGTTTTCTCCGATGTTCAGCTGGTTTTTAGCGGTGTTTTTGAATTCCGGTTTAAAAGAATTACTGTTGGAATTTACAGCAATACGGCAATTTGCGTAATCTGTTGTATTGGCAATAGGGTATAGGCTATTGTTGGCATACTGTTGTGCTACATCAAAGAATTTAATCAGGCAGTTGTTGAATTTATAGTTAAAAGCTGCGGCAGGATTTTTACTCATTGAAAGCGAAATATTGCTGGAACCGAAGATAATACAGTTGTCAAACTGGGCTGCTTCCAAAGCAACCGGCTGTTCGGCAGGACCGTTATCGACTGCAACTGCAACCTGGTTCGGGCGGGACCAGTAGTTGGCAAAGGTGGATTGACGGAATGCATATTTCCCGCCATAGGTACAGGCTAATCCGGCCTGTCCGGCTTTGTTGATTACAACATTATCCCCTTTAACATGGGCATTACGGGCCAACAGGCCAACGTTGGCACTGTTGTATATCTGAACGTTGGTCAGTTTCAGTGTTTCGTCTGTACCGTCATTTCCTTCGGTTAATAAGCCTACAACGGCATTTTTAATGGTCAGGTTTTTTAAATGGTGTCCGGTACTGCCGTTGCGCAGCCAGATTGTTCCCCATTGTCCCGGAATTTCAGAGAAATCCTGTTCTAAACGATCTCCCTGGAAAATAACTTCATTTTCTAAGGCTTCCGTTGTCGATTTTGAACCGTCCACTTTTAAGCTGCCTCCGGTTTGTACAATCAGTCCGGATTCGGCATGGAAGTGGATTCGGGCACCGGCTTCAACTGTCAGTGTTTTTCCGGTCGGAACAGCGGCATAGCCGTATATTACATAAGGTTTGTCTTTTTTCCAAAGGAATTCATTCCCGTTATCAGGATGCACCTCATTTAGGTTCCGGCCTCTTGTGGTAAGGATGTTACCTTCGTTGTCGATACCGGCTTCCACCTGTTCGTAAATGCCGTTCGTACGTCCCGGATAGATGAAATAGGCATCTTTAACCAGCGTTACCAGGTCTACTTTCTGATAGTTGGCACCATAATCAAATTCGATTTTATCGGTATATAAATACTGGGCATCCGGATTGGCATACTCATTATAATTGATAGTGGTTTCCACAAAAATATACATACTGTCTTTTGCCAGCAGTTCTACATTGTTGAATACTTTACCGGGCATACCGTCGACCATTAAACGGTATTTTGAATTTTCTCCTTCTCCTAAGCGTACACTTGGGATTTTGATATCCTTATTACTACGGTTGTATACTTTTAAAGTATAGGTGCTGGAACCAATATTGGTAAAAACGGTATCCAGATAAACCGTTTCTTTAGAAAATTCTAAATTTCCGCTGCTGGGTTCAAACGAGAAATCGTTACGGCAGGAACTCAAAGAGATTAATATAGTCACTAAAAGAAAATAGTAATAATGGCGCATGGTTTTGAATTTTGGTAAAAATACTAATTTTTAGATGTTAAATTATACTTAAAAGAGAATTTATGTATAACGTTAAGCAAGGTAATTTATTCTCTCTTCGATTTTGATTTTGTATTTTTACCCTTCAAAAACTACACTATGTCATTTGATAAAGAAAAAGTACTGCAACTTTGCAATCATTTGTCGAAGAACACTTTGATGCAAACTTTAGAAATAGAATATATAGATGCCGGAGAAGATTTTTTAGTAGCCAAAATGCCTGTTAATCCAAGAGTACACCAGCCGATGGGCTTATTACACGGAGGGGCATCGGTTGCCCTGGCAGAAAGCGTGGGAAGTGCCGCTTCTATTATGTTTGTAAATCCTGAAAAACAAGAGGTAAGAGGGATTGAAATTTCGGCCAATCATTTAAAAAGCAAACGGGAGGGAATCGTTTACGGAACTGCCCGGATTATACATAAAGGAAGAAGTCTTCATTTATGGGAAATTAAAATTACCGACGAAGAAGGGAACCTGATCTCCCTGTGTAAGCTCACCAATATGGTTTTACCAAAAAGAGAGTCATGACCGATTTATTCCTTAAAGTAAAGATACAGCAAGGGATAAATTTGCCCTTTGTGATCTATTCCAAACCCGGTTCCGATGAAATAGTTGGCTTGTTTCAGAGCAATGATCATTTGTATCATGCCGAAACGTTTGCCGAAACGGGATTTGTTTTTGCACCCTTCGACGGGGAGAATTATGTTTTAATTCCGGAGGATTATGCGGAAATCATCATTGAAAAATATGAAAAGAATGCGCTGCCGGAAGACGTAAATATTCCAAAGGATTTTGAGCAGGAGGCTAAAGCCGATTTTGAGACACTGGTTGAAAAAGGGGTAGCAGCGATACAGTCAGGATATTTCCAAAAAGTGGTTTTGTCCCGCAAAGAGAAAGTAGCCGTTGAAAATAAGGAAACAGAGCATTTGTTTAACAGGCTGCTGTCTAATTATCCTAATGCCTTTAAGTATTGCTTTTATCATCCCAAAGTAGGGATGTGGATGGGAGCAACGCCGGAACAGCTGTTAAAAGTGAAGGACTACCAGCTGCAAACGGTGGCACTTGCCGGAACGCAGTTATATGAAGGAACGGAGAATGTGGTTTGGGAACCAAAAGAAATAGAGGAGCAGCATTTTGTAACCGAGTTTATTCTGGATAAGCTTAAAGACCGTGTTTCGGAGGAAGTGGTATCCAGTCCGTATACGGCACGGGCGGGAAATCTGCTGCATATCAAAACGGATATTTCGGCACGGTTAAACGATAAGGAAAGCCTGAAACAGGTTGTGGAAATTTTGCATCCCACGCCGGCTGTCTGCGGTTTGCCGAAACATCTTGCCAAAGATTTTATTCTTGAAAATGAAGGTTACGACCGGGAATTTTATTCCGGTTTTTTGGGAGAGCTCAACAAGAATTTTTCGACCGGAAGAAGTGAGCATTCCGATTTGTATGTCAATTTGAGATGCATGAAGTTAAAAAAAGAAAATGTACACCTTTTTATCGGTTGTGGTATTACAAAGGACAGTGATCCTGAAAAAGAGTTTTTCGAGACGCTGAACAAATCCATGACGATGAAAAAAGTGTTGCTATAATAGTTACGATATAAAGATTTAAAAATGAAATTAGATATACTGGCTTTTGGAGCGCATCCTGACGATGTAGAGTTGGGTTGTGGCGCTACCATAGCAAAAGAAATATCCTTAGGGAAAAAAGTAGGCATTGTTGATTTAACCCGCGGGGAATTGGGAACGCGCGGTTCTGCCGAAATACGCGATGAAGAAGCGCGTAAAGCGGGGGAAATATTAGGGATTGCCGTAAGAGAGAATCTCAGGTTCCGTGACGGCTTTTTTGTAAACGATGAAAAGCACCAATTGGAGATCATTAAAATGCTTCGCAAGTACCGTCCTGAAATAGTATTGTGCAATGCTGTTGACGACCGTCACATCGACCATGGAAAAGGTAGCAAGCTGGTTTCGGATGCCTGCTTTTTATCCGGATTGCGACGTATCGAAACGGAAGTAGATGGTGCAGCTCAGGAAGCCTGGCGACCAAAAGTAGTGTACCATTATATACAATGGAAAAACATCACTCCCGATTTTGTAGTGGACGTAACCGGGTTTATGGATACAAAGGTTGCCGCAATAATGGCATACAGTTCCCAGTTTTATGAGCCGAATTCTAACGAACCGGTGACGCCGATAGCCACAAAAAACTTTTTGGAAAGCCTGAATTACCGCTCTCAGGACCTGGGAAGACTGATCGGGACCGATTTTGGTGAAGGTTTTACGGCAGAGAGGTATTTGGCTGTCAATAGTTTAGAAAATTTAATATAATTTTCTTTAAAAAATATTTGCAGGATATGGGAAATGGCGTATATTTGCACCCGTAATCAAATGGTGATTGTAGCTCAGTTGGTTAGAGCGTCGGATTGTGGTTCCGAAGGTCGTGGGTTCGAGACCCATCATTCACCCTTAAACAACGAAAGCCTGTGCTATATAAAGCACAGGCTTTTTTATTGGGTACAACATAGGTAGAACATTTTTAAGTTTTATTATCCTAGAACTTTACTGATAATGGAACTAAGTTCTGAATCCAGATATTCTTTTAGGATACCATTTTTAGATTTCAGATATTCAAAAATATCATCATGAGATAATGAATGTGTTTCTTTTAAACCCTTTATAATTTGGCTAAGATAATCGGAGCTTGGTTTCTTAAAATCTTTTAATTCATACTCACTTGTCAGAGTTAAAATAGGATAACCCTCTATTTCACCTATATATAATGCCATACCATACCATGAATGCTGCTTGAATACTGAAGATCCGGTACTAATTGTATTTTCAAAATCAATATTTATTCTCTCAGTTGAACTTGTTTCACCCTTTGCTATATGATTGAATTGTTCTTTGGTGATTAAATACAATTTTGCATATGTGTTTTGTTCAGAGTTTTTAATCTTATTTATAAAAGCCACGCCGCCATTTTGCCATGTCTTAGAATTTTTAGAAAATATTAGTTCATAGTTTATTTTATATTGAAGTGTTTTGACCGGATTAGATATATCATTGCAAGGTTCATAGTCTTTATTACTTCCGGAAGGCTTACCTCCTTTAATGTAACACATAAAACGATCCTCATGCAAATTTGACCCATATACGGCATACCAAACTAAATCCTGTTTCATATTTTCCTCATTATTAAATTAATATTTATTGCTTAGTATCAGACAGATTAAAAAAGGAGGTGTAAATAGTGGAATTGATTATTATCTTTCCATATCAACATCTCTATCTTTTCTATAGTCGTTATCTATACCAGGTCTGTCCTTTAAAAAAATCATATTGCGCTCTATCTTTTTTTCGACTTCGTATTGCATCATACCTAACTGAAAACATTTAATATATTCCGATGATGGTGTTTTTTTGTTCTACAAGTTCGTAAAACGCTTTTTCTTCAAGGCAAATCTTATTAGCATCAACATTATTGTCCTGTTTACCGGACAATTGCTCCAATTTATTCTGATTTCACCCATGAGAGCTAAAAAATTTGTGAGCCGTTCGTTGTTTTCCAATTGTTATTACATTTCAATTTTATTATAAGCCATCCACCGTTTCATATTTCCTACCATTCGCTTTAAATGGTCTTCATTTAAGAAAATATTAGTCCAATATTCAAATCTGTCACACTGAACACTTATGTAATAGGTCATAATTGCTAAACAGGCAAAAGGCAAAAACTTTTTTTCTTCATCACTAATCTCAATTACGGATTCGTAACCTTTTAAAAAACGTTCGGCTTTTATCTGATATTCTTCTTCGTTTAAATTTGTTGCAAGTAACTGGTATAAAAAATAAGAAATGTCAAAACATAAGTAGCCGTTTCCACAAAAATCAAAGTCAAAAAAGGTCACGTCTTTTTCATCGTAAATATGTAAATTGTCAAACCAAACATCAAGATGAACACTTCCATATCTCATTTTCTGTTTGTCCATTCCGGGCATTTTCGACGTTAAAAAAATTGAGAGTTTTTCTAAAAATTCAGTTTCGCTGTTGGCTTTAGCGAAGAACTTTTTTATTCTTATAATAGAGTTGTCAAGTAAGTTTTGAGAATTATAAGACATTCTCGACAATTCAAAATTTTCTGTCGATTGATGGACTTTTGCTAGTGCTTGTCCAATTAAGAAACTTGTTTCAGCTGAAAATCTTGCTGTCTTGTTGCCTTTGGCATATGAAAATAAAACACCAAATCTTTTTCCTTCCGGCGCTTCAATTTCTTGTATGTATTCGTTTGATTTGTCTACTATTGGATAAGCAACCTGTTTGTCATTTTCTTTAAGATGAACTAAAAGTCTTAATTCTTCTTCTATTTCTGATTTTGTCCGCCAATTCCAGGTATAAACTCTAAAAACGTATTTGTTTTCGTTATCATGAACTAGGTATAAATGGTTCATTGCAAGGCGGAAGATGCTACATTCCGTTTTGTCGCTTAGTCCATATTTTTGCCTGATAAGTTCACTAAGTCCATTTGGCGAAAGTGTGCTATTTATTGTCGAAAATTTTTCTGTCATCAATCTTTGTTTGTCTATTGGTTATGGTTGCTGTACAATGACGGCTAACGCTCTAATTTACGCATTGCGTCAATCATCTTTGTATTTTGTATAAAGATGCGCTAAGTTAAGATGATTCTTGTTTTTTTATCTGAAATTATCAGAATTATATTTTTATGGGTGATTTTTTTGATAAAATAGAATACAAACTATGCGATAAAACAATTCTGTAAAAATGAAAAATCCCTTTATTAGAAAGGGATTAACAAGGGGGGAATATTTAGAAAAAATTGTGGTTCGATCTCCATAAAGGGTTAGGGATTAATGTAATGGTTTGATATCTAAAGATATGTGGTTCGGGGTTTGACCTATGATCCACCCTTACTTTAAGCGGCTTTAGAAATAAAGCCGCTTTTTTTATGCTGTTTAATCCAACCAATAACACCACCTCAATCTTTACTTTATTACAAAAAACCGGATAAAGTATATCGTAAAAATGACTCCTCCAATTATAAAATAGCCGATAGCCTTATACCTGTTTTTGGCTTTTTTTTGTTCGTCAATAGCTACTTTCTCGTTTACCTTTACATCGCGGTAGCCTTCCGGCCTAAGTCCGTTCCGGAATCTTCTGTCCCTGGAATACATCATTTCCTCTTTTATACGGTACATCATCTTATAGTTTTTGGTATAGTTCACATAACCCCGGTAGATGACAATTAAACTTCCCACCAGCGGTAACACTAATGAAAGTATAATAGCCCAAATGAACTTTACATAAATATATTCCCTTTCTTCTTTCAGATCGGTATTTTGGGTCGTATTTGAAATCAGGTTTAAAGAAGTGACCTGAGAGTCGATATAAACACGATTGTTTAAGGATCTTCCATAATCCCTGCCCGCCTGGTTAACGGCCGACCTGATAAAACCTTTTGCTAAACTGTTAATGAATGCCATACTTTTTTATATTTAGATTATACGTTTTATATGCCTGTTGGAACAAGGCATAATGTTCAGTACAAACTTATTGAAGCGTATGACAGCGGCATTACGGTTTTCCGTAACCTGATATCGGATAGGAGAAGTGAAAAACTGTATTAAAAAACTTATATAAATTTAAATATATAAGAAAAATAGTATAATTTAGAATCATTACAAATTGTTTTATTTTTCAAAAATTGTGTTAATTACTATTTTTTTACTATTTGATGTTGTTTTAATGTAAAAAATAGTCATAAAAATTTTTAATTTAATGAATTTTTATACATTTGAAGAGCAAATTTAAACTCTCATGTCTAATTTACTTGAATCAGTTATTAGGTTTTTTACAAAAAGCAAGAAAAAACAATTAAGTTTTGAAGGTAAATCCAATGTAAAAAGACGCGATGGAAAGACACTTTCCAAAAAGAAAAAACAAAACTGGTATTAAGAAAAGCCTCATTATTATAATGAGGCTTTTCTGTTTTTTAACGATATAATACGTATATATTTAAAAGGCGGGACACAACGTGCCCCGCCTTTTTTTATTTGTTCGGATTTAAATCGATATAGGTACTAATGATATTGGGTGTTATCTTTTTTAATGTTTCCCCGGTTACCGGATGTTTCCCCGGACTATTGAACAATTCTATATTTCTTTCCGGCGATTTGGAATACCAGACTATAGGCTGGCCGCTTTCGTCAAAAAATACAAGAGAAGAACTGATGGGCAGCTGTTTGAATTCCAGTAGCAGTTTTTCATCTAAAGCGATAATTTTTCCCGATTTTGCTGTGGTATTGCAGTCAATAGCTTCATAATGGTCACTGGTCCATATCATACAGTTTTTAGGTGTAAAAAAGTGTTCCGTCATGACCCAGATCAACAATATCAGCACTGTTGCACCACCAATAGCCCATAAGAATTTTGCACTCCGTTCATTAATGGTCAGAGAACCTTTTGGCGGAACCGGTGGTATCCCGTCTTTTTTTTCATCATCTATATTGACAAAGCCTTGGATAGTATCAGGATTCTCCTTTTCATTAGCCATAGTTTCAGATTCACCCGGATCTGTTTCCGCTCCGGCAGAAGTTGGATTTGCTGCTTTTTGAAATTCTTTTGTAAATTTCTGAAGCGGCCTTGGCTTAAAATCCACTAAAATTGCGGCCATGTCAATAGCTTCATCCCGAAGTTCCGTTTCACCTTTTAAAAAAGTTCCTATCGGCTTAAAGCGATCGGTATCTTTTTTTATTTTTTGAACTTCGTCTTCCTTAAACTCAAATCCAAAGAAAATCCTGAAAGCTGATAAATCTTCCGGGTTTTTAGTTTCCGTAAAAATCCTGATGCACAAATCTCTCAATTTTGCAGCAGATGGATTTGGTATTTCCCCAAATTTTTCCTCTTTATATTTTGCCCTGACGGCAGCTTTATAGGCTTCAATTATATTTTTTCTCATAAGCAATAATCAGAATTTATTGGAATAAAACGGAATCTTCAGGAATTGCCGGAATTACCGGAATTCCATTGTAAGTACCTGAAATATTGGACATTTCTTTGCCTCAGAATTAGTTCACGTCTTGACATGCATTAGAGACAAATGTACAAAACTACTTCTAACATAGTGATGCGGAAAAACGTAATGTAATTATCCGGGAAGTATAATCTATACTACGTTTTTACTGCTTCACTACACTTCCCACAAGAAAAATCAAACGGCGTTGTCCTGAAAAAAAGGATCCGGATAGTACTCCGGACAGCAACGCCCATGTCCAAATTTTAATTATTAAAATCATGAAAAAAGTATTTTTTATAGCTGCATTCGCAGTAACAGGAGTGTTGTTAGTATCATGCACAACAGACAATGAGGCAATGTTTGAACCAACTCAAAAACAAAATGAAACAGTATTTCAGAATCCTTATGAAGGGGTTTATGCAAAAGACGGCGATACGATTCCGCCTAATGTTGGAGGTGGCGATACAGGAGGAGATGGTACATTACCAATCAAGCCGCCAAAAAAACCATAATAAATGAGAATATAATTTAATTATAAAATTTAGTAATTTCGGGAAATGATACTTAAAAAGTTTTGTTTCCCGTTTTTATTGGTACCAATTGTAATAGTTCTGTTTTCCTGTTCAAAAGAAAAAAAGAATAATTCACAAAGGTATCCGCCGGTTGTGGACAGTATTAATATGCATATTCAGAATAGCGAAATTGAAACTGATACAACAAAAGAATTCCGATTAAAAGAAATTAATCTTGCCGAACGATTAGCCGGTCAGAATAATATTGATTCGCTGAGACTAAAGACAATGAAGACTAAAGCTGCTTTACTAAACAGCTATTATCCCGATAGTGCAAAAGCATATATTGAAAAGTATATAAAGCTTTCCAGAACAAAGAAAGATACTTTTCATCTGGGCAATGCGATCAGAAATTTAGGATTATATGATCATTATCATGCGAATAATGACAAGGATGCTTTGATTTGTCTGGATGAGGCAAAAATTATTTTTGAAAATAAA
Organism: Flavobacterium inviolabile; assembly: GCF_013389455.1. Classification (NCBI taxonomy): domain Bacteria; kingdom Pseudomonadati; phylum Bacteroidota; class Flavobacteriia; order Flavobacteriales; family Flavobacteriaceae; genus Flavobacterium; species Flavobacterium inviolabile. Next base: position 2,226,509 of record NZ_CP058278.1, read on the forward strand.
AAAGATAGCCTTGAGGTTGTTTATACCCAGCTTTTGATTTCAGATGTATTGGAAAAGTCCAATGCCTATTTTGAAATGGAATCGATTAATACGGATGCACTGGATTTTTTAAAAAACTCCGATATGACGTATTATTATGAGATAATTTATAATAATTTCGGTATTTCCTATAGAAATACCTACGATTTTGACAGCTCTTTAAAGTATTACAATCTGGCGTATAAATTATCGGAAGACAAAGAGAATAAAGCGATTATAGCCAACAATATCGGACTGACCTTAATTTCCAAAGGTGATTATGAGGCCGCTATTGCCGTTTTAAAAAAGACCGAAAAACAGACCTCAAATAGCAGCACTCAGGCTAAAATACTGGATAATCTGGGACTGGCTTATTTTAGAATGAAAGACAATAAAAGCCTGGAGTATTTTAAAAAAGGCTATGATTTGCGAAAATCGAATCAGATTAAAGACGATTTAATTATCAGCAGTATTCACTTGTCCGACTACTATAAAGACACGGATCCGGGACTTTCAAAAAAATATGCCCTGGAAGCTTATCATGGAGCAACCGATATTAACAGAATTGACGATCGGTTAGAAGCCCTGAAACTATTGACCGGTTTGAGTTCCGGTATGGAATCCCGGCAGTATTTTTTCAGGTACAGTACTCTGAATGATAGTATCACTAAAGTGCGGCAATCCAATAAAAACACATTTGCCAAAAACAAATACGATTATAAGGAAGCAAAAGCCAGTGAGGCGGAAAAAAGCCTGCAATTGGCCAAATCGGAAAACCAAAGGCTGGTTATGGCATTTGTTATTTTTGTGGTGGTGCTGATTGTTTTTATAATGTACTGGCGCCACAAAAAAGAAAAACAGCTTACAGCGGTACGAAACGAAGCCCGTTTGCAGAATGAAAAACAACTGGAAAAATACAAAACGGAAACCCGGCTGTCTAAAAAAGTACATGATGAGCTGGCAAACGATGTTTTCAATACGATGACTTTTGCTGAATTAAAAGATTTATCAGATAAAGACAATAAGGAAGTACTGCTCAATTACCTGGATAAGATCTATAAAGGAAGCCGGAATATATCCCGTGAGAACAGTTCGGTCGATACGGGAGTAAATTATCCGGACCAGCTGAGGGACGTGATTAAAGGATATAAAAGCGATGCGGTGAATGTGATGTCTAACGGAATCGATACGATCGACTGGAATGCGACAGAACCCGGAAAGAAAATTGTGGTATATCGTGTTTTACAGGAACTGCTGGTGAATATGAAAAAACACAGTAAGAGTACGATAGTGGTGATACGGTTCCAGATGAATGACGACAAAATCCAGATCGATTATTCCGATAATGGTATTGGTATTGCTAAAAATGACCTGACTTTAAAAAACGGATTGCAAAATGTGGAAACCCGTATTGAAAGCATTAACGGAACCTATACTTTTGAATCTGTTCCTGAGAAAGGATTTAAAGTAAGTTTTTCATTTCCAAAGTAAATTACATGAATATGTTTAGAAAGATTTTAATTGCCGAAGATTTTGATACTGTGAATTTAGGAGTAAAACAACTGTTGGAAGAGTTCGCACCAAAAGAGAATATTCAGCATGTACAGTATTGTGACGATGCCTTGTTAAAAGTTAAAAGAGCCCTTTTTGATAAAGAGCCGTTTGATTTGTTAATCAGCGATTTGTCTTTTGTAGAGAACATGTTTCGCGAGAACAAATTAAATTCGGGTGAAGAACTCATCGCTGCGATCCGCAAAGAACAACCGGATATAAAAGTCATTGTTTATTCTGTAGAAACAAAACCGTATGTCATTAAGTATTTGTTAGAAGAACTGGATTGTAATGCCTATATCAGTAAGAGCCGGGAAAGCATGCGGGAATTCAGGCAGGCTATAAAAGTGATTTCCGGCAGTGATGAGAAGTTTGTATCGCCGGAATTGAAATACAGTAAGGCGGAAACGGAGCTGGATGAAATTGACGAGCTGGATATTAAGATCATTGCGGCGCTGTCAAAAGGTGCCGATCAGAATGAAATTGCCGATGATCTGAATTATAGCCGGAGCAGTATCGAAAAACGTATCAATCGATTAAAAACATCGCTCAAGGCTAAAAACAACCCGCATCTTGTAGCGATTTCAAAAGATCTGGGATTAATTTAGAAAAAATGAAGTACAAAAAAACGCCTCCATTCCGGGGGCGTTTTTTATTTCCGGCTATTTAAAAATTGCTTTTACGGAAACCCGTAATGGATTCATCCGTAGTAGGTATAGTTTTGAAGTGTTAAACAAAATATAAAGCAATAATGGAACTAATTACCCAAATCAAATCCTTAGCGGATAAAATCAATCAGTTAAAAGATAAAATAGAAACGGAAGAATCAACAAAACACGCTTTTGTATTGCCGTTTATAAACCTGTTAGGTTATGACACTTTTAATCCGACAGAAGTAGTACCGGAATTTACAGCAGATATCGGACTGAAAAAAGGCGAAAAAGTGGATTATGCTATTTTTCAAAATGAAGAGCCGATTCTTATTGTAGAATGCAAAAACTGGAAAGAAGACCTTACGGTACACAATTCACAACTGTTTCGCTATTTCCATGTTTCCAAAACAAGATTTGCGCTATTGACAAACGGGATCCAGTATCAGTTTTATACGGATCTGGAAGAAAAAAACAAAATGGATGAAAAACCATTTTTAGAGTTTGATATTACCAATCTGAAAGAGAATACGGTTCACGAAATCAATAAATTCCACAAATCCCATTTTGATGTCGATAAAATTGTAGACAATGCCAGTGCTTTAAAATATACCCGGGAGATCCAGAAACAGATCAGCGAAGAACTGCAAACCCCGTCGAATGAATTTGTAAGACTTTTTGCTAACAGGGTATACGCAGGACGATTAACCGAAAAGGTAATGGAAGAATTCAAAGGACTGGTACATCGCGCCTATAACCAGTTGATTAGTGATAAAATCAACGACCGGCTGAACTCTGCTTTAAATAAGGAAGCACAAAAACAAAAAACAGACCAGGTTGAAGCCGTTGAAGAGACTAAGATCAACACGACCGAAGAAGAAATGGAAGGCTATAGAATTGTAGTGGCTATTTTGAGAAGAAAACTGCCTACAGACAGGATCGTTTGCCGGGATACCCAATCGTATTTCGGAATATTACTGGACGATAACAATCGCAAGCCATTGTGCCGTTTGCATTTAAATGGCGGTAAAAAATATATCGGATTATTTCATGAGCAAAAAAATGAAGTAAAGCAGCACATCCAGTCGGTTGACGACATCTATCTGTTTGAAAAAGAACTCCTGACAACTGCAGCGCTTTATGAAACAGAATAAAACCAAAACCCTGTTACTGCTTTTACTGGCAGGTTTTATGGGAATACCTGTTACTGCGCAGGTAAAAAGCAACCTGATTGCTTCCTGTTGCGAGAGTGACGGAGGAAGATGCTCCGGATCCAGTTATTGTTCTGCCTGTACGAATTGTAGCCGTTGTAAGCATTGTAAAGCTGGCGGAACCTGTGGTGCCTGCAGTAATGAAAGCAGTGATAGGGAAGCGCGAACGTATCGGAAAAAGGCAGACCGAAAACCGGTAGTTATAATCGATAAAGCTGTTAAAACGACTAAAAAAACGTTGTACTATACCAATCAGCCCATATTTATAACCGTTGCCTTTGTCAATCTCCGGCAAGGTCCCGGAACCAATTATAAAATACTGGAAAAAGTAATGAAAGGCAGCCGGGTTTTATATATCGAAACAACGGAAGCCTGGATCAAAGTCAAAGCAGAAAAAACAGGCACTATAGGCTATCTGCATAGCGACAACCTCAAATAAACAACCTTAATAAATGTATATAGATGAATACAACTATTGCCATGTCAATTGAATTAAAAAGTCATTTTCTCCGACTGTATCAGATGGCGTTATCCGATGACAGCTTTGATGTTTTAGAGCTACAGATGCTTTATCATTTTGCAGACGAAAGAGGCATCCCGAAGGATGAACTGGATAAACTTTTTATGAATCCGGTCAGTACTGAAACAGTGCTTCCGGAAGATCTGGAAACGCGAATCGAGTACCTCTATGACCTTACCCGGATTATGTGGGCAGACGGAAAAATTACCGATGATGAAAAGAATACCTTAAAAAAGTATTGTAAAAAGTTTCAATTTCTTGAGGAAAACATAGAAGAGCTGGTGAATTATCTGATTGATTGCGTCCAGAAAGGAATTAAAAAGGAAGAAATTATTAATCAATTAAACGCATAAACGATGAAACCACTACAGCAATTGTTTAGCTTAAAAAAAGTTGAAGATTCCCAAAACGGTAAGCCGGAAGACCGGGAAGAAGACAAAGAACAGATCCGGATCACCTATTACCAGAGTGGTTTTGCCGCTTCTATAAAGGCTACCGGTAAGCCGATAGTATTAAAAGCCTGTCTGCAAAATTTGTTTAACAGTTTTGAAGATCAGTGCAGAAGGCAGAAACTGGAGCAGGAGCGACTGAAACAGCCCTATAGGGAAGAACAGGAAAAAAGCAGAACCGAGCTTAAAAAATGCGAAACGGCTATTGGCATTTATGAAAAAAAGGAGCAGGAGATAGACGCAGATATGGAAGCTGTGCGAAAAGAAATTGTTGAGGTCAAACAGAATCCTGAAAAATATGGTATTGAAGACGGGAAAAGCCTGAAAGCACAATTCTATATCGGTTTGGCGCTCTTATTGCCCATTACGCTGTATCTTCTGGTATTCTATATTTCGGCTTCCTATTCGGCTTTTTTTAAAGAGTTTTCCAATGACAGTCTGACAGCAGCCATTTTTGATGCCGATGCTTTAAACAATGCCTTTAAAGCCAGCTGGCTCGAAGGAGTCCTGGTCATTACAATCCCGTTTGTATTTATGGGATTGGGCTATGTGATTCACATGGTGCAAAAGGGCAAGGGAATCAAAAACCTGTTTAAAATTGCAGCCCTTTTCCTGATCACCTTTTTGTTTGATGCTCTATTGGCTTACCAGATCGAAAAGAAAATATATGAATTCAACAAGACCTCCGATTCGGCTTTGTATAACCTGAAAATTGCCTTGGGTGAAGCGGAATTCTGGATGATTATTTTTGCCGGATTTGTGGTATATATTATCTGGGGACTGGTTTTTGACTTTATGATGAAAGAATATGAAAACATGGATAAAATAAAAGCCTTTATCAGAGGGAAAAGAGAAGAACTGTTCAACATGGACGGCTTAAAAGCAGCCAATACCAAAAAACTGAACGACTTTAAACAACAGGTAACGGCGATCAATGGTAAGATCTCGGAATTGCAGTCTAAAATTGACGGATTTGTTTTCCCGGTTAAGGAATACCTTCATTACCACCACCAGTATAAGGAAGGATGGTATCAGGCTATCAATACCGAAATTGCACTGCCGCATAAAGAGAAAACTGAATTGTTGGAAGATTGTGAATCGGTTTCAGACAGGCATTTAAGCGATTTAAGATTAAGTGATCCGGATTTTCAACATTTGGTTTATGCTAAAATTTAAGATTATGAAAAGAAAGATACAATTCGCTGCATTGGCAGTATTTGCCTTATGCCTTGTTTCCTGTAAAGAAGATAAAGTAACGGATAAGCCAGGCAATGGCGTTAAAAATGCTTCGGAAAACTATAACGTGAGCATTCTCCTGGATTTATCAGACCGGATTGACCCGGTTAAGCATCCGGATAAAACAATGGAATACTATGTAAGGGATATCGGTTATATCAAATCGGTTTCGGAGGCTTTCACCGAACACGTTAGAGGTAAAAGAGTGCGTCAGGCGAATGATAAAATGCAACTGTTTTTTGATCCCGAACCGAGTAATACCGAAATCAATGCGATATCCGATAAGCTGAAAACAAAGATTGATAAGGACAATATTTCAAAAGAACTGCTCGATAACGTAAAAACTACTTATGAAACCAATCCGTTACAGATATACGAACTGGCTATAAAAGAAAAAGATTATCCGGGCTCCGATATCTGGCGTTTTTTTAAGAATAAGGTAACCGATTATTGCATCGATGAAGATTACCGGAACATTTTGGTTATTTTGACGGACGGTTATATTTTTTATAAAAATTCGGAAATAAAAGAAGGAAACAGAACCAATTTCCTTCTTTCCAAAACGATCAAACAGAACGGTTTAAACGTTTCGCAATGGAAAGAAAAGATGAACAATAACGATTTTGGATTTATCAAAGCCAATGAGGATTTGTCGAACCTGGAAGTACTGGTACTGGGAATTAATCCGGATTCTAAAAATCCTTATGAAGAAGATGTAATTAAAGCTTACTGGGGAAAGTGGTTACAGGAAATGAAAGTGAAACGCTTTGAGATCAGAGGAGCCGAATTACCGTCCAATATGGAAAAAGTAATTAAAGACTTTATAAACAAAGGAAAATAAGTTTACCGCCAAACATTACGATCAAATAGTTATTTTAGTAGATTCTAACCCCTTTATAGAGCCTATATGCCTAAGAAAATCATAGCCCTGTTTTTTATTTTATGGAGTTGTCTTTCCTGGTCACAGGTAAAACTGTGCAGCTGGAACCTTTCCAATTTCGGGAAAAGTAAAAGTGATGAAACCATTGCTTTTATTGCGAATACAGTGAAACAGTATGATGTTGTTGCAATTCAGGAAGTTGTTGCCGGATATGGCGGCGCGCAGGCTGTAGCCCGTTTGGCTGATGAACTTAACCGGAAAGGTGCCCAGTGGGACTATGCGATTAGCGATCCTACTTCGGGCAGTTCTCATAAAAAAGAACGTTATGCTTTTATATGGAAAACAGCCACTGTCCGGAAAAAGAAAATCTGGCTGGAAAAGAAATACCATTTAGCGATTGACAGAGAGCCCTATTTTGGAAGTTTTGACTATAAAGGGAAAGAATTTACGGTGGTTAACTTTCATGCGATAACCCGGAAGAAACAGCCGGAAACGGAGATTAAGCACTTTAAAAAACTGCCTTCTCAGTATCCTGAAAACAACCTGATTTTCGTGGGGGATTTTAATTGTCCGCAATCGCATACCGTTTTTAATCCGCTGAAAACAATGGGATATCGTTCGGTTTTTAAGAATCAGAAGACCTCTTTAAAGTTAAAATGCAAAAAACAGGAATGCCTGGCATCAGAGTTTGATAATATTTTTTACAACTCACAAAAAGTAAAACTGCTGACTAAAAATACACATTTGTTCTATAAAAACTTTGAAACGATGCCGTTAGCCCGGAAAATTTCGGATCATATTCCGGTATGTTTTACATTTATGCTATTGTAGTTCTTATAAAAAAGCAGGGTAGCTAACTGTTTGATAATGTGTTGGTGTAAACAAAAAGATTATTAATATAAATCGGATGTTTATGAAAGAAAAAATACTTTTTTGTATCACTTTTTTATTTCTTTTACTGGCTGGCTGTAAAGGCGATGCGAATGATGAGGTAACGGAAGAAACGGAAGGATTGGGTATTATGACTACTATATCCAGAGTGAGGGATACCAGAACGTGTGCCAAAGACTGGGATGGCGATTACTGCGCCGATGTTGCTGTAAAGGAAAACAATAGTGCAAACAACCTGAACCTTGTGGTTACGATAGCAGATGGTTATTTAAAAATAATTCACAATGAAGACAAAACGGTCGTAGAAGGCTTTGAGAAAGTTTTTTTTGATGAAGACGGTTACTCGATTTTTGAAACCAATGGAAAGGAATATCAGATCCGGATCCTGGATAAAATGGAAAATTGTTTTAAAGGGAATATTTCGCAGCGATGTTACGGTAAAACACAAAAAGGAAAACGCTGTAAAGCCAGAACATTGGATGAGAGCGGTTATTGCTGGCGGCATAAATAAAAAAGAACAATTCAATTGTTCTTTTTTATTTATGCTATACAGATTGCATTATTTGTTATTCGCAGGTAGTAGAAGTCCACTAAAAAGTTACGCTTATGAGAAAAAAAATACTATTAAAAATATTATTGCTATGCTTATTAACATCCTATGGGCAAAAAAAAATGGGATAAGAATAAACACTGTTGAAAAAATTAAAACAACACCTTCAGAAATAGTAAATTTCATTCCTGAAATTAATAAAAGAAATGGCGATTACTGTGCTAAAGTTGTTGTAAATGATATGAAAAGTGCTTATACAAAAAATTTAGTAGTACGTCTTTCGAACGATTTTTTATTAGCCATTTATAATGACGATAATACCGTAATTAAAGGATTTAAGAAAATTCATTTTGATATTAACGGATATACAAAATTTGTAACTAACGGTAAAAAATACCAGATTAAAATTCTTGCTGCGTTAGAAGACTGTAAAGGATTGCCAAGAAGATGTAAAGGAAAAACCCAGCTGGGTAAGAGGTGTAAATGTATAACCAAAGATGAGAGTGGTTACTGCCATCATCATAAATAAAACTATAAAATTTTAAGATTTTTCTTATTGTTAATTTCTGTGATTAAAATGAACACCTGTAATTTTCAGATGACGGGGTCATAGAAAAGAGAAATAAGCCGGATTCTGCCATTATTTTAAGGGATATATTAGAATTTGTTCCTGTTTTGTCTTAAAAAAACAGGAATATAACGATGTGTGTTAACTGTAAAATTCTCGTTAATTATAGTTAAAATTATGTTTTTTTTAAGTTTTGACAGGTAAAGCATTTTGTAATTTTGTTACTGTTTTAGGGGTTGAAGACTTTGGTCTTCATTATTGAGTAAATTACATTCATAATGCAAAAGAATATAAAAGATCTCCGGATCTTATTAGATAAAAATTCAGATGATATCAACTTTAATATAATCTCATCCATTACCGACAAAAAAGGAACGATCCTTTATGCCAATCAGAAGTTCTGTGAGATTTCGAAATACAGGGAAGAAGACCTGATCGGGCAAAACCACCGTATATTGAATTCCCGGTATCATTCCAGGGAATTTTTTAAAGAGATGTGGGAAACCATAGGCAACGGCAACGTTTGGGATGGAGAGGTGCGCAATAAAGCCAAAGACGGAAGCTTTTACTGGGTCTATTCGATTATCTTCCCGGTCTTTGATGAAAACAACGCCATCATCCAATATTTTTCAATCCGGGTGCCGATAGACGAAAAAAGAAAACAGGAAGAGCAGCGGGAAAAAAGAATTCGCCGACTTGAAAAGATACTGTTTAAGATTTCACACGAAGTCCGCCAGCCGGTCACGCAGATATTAGGTGTTTCGGATCTTTTAAACGATACCCAGCTCAATCAGGAAGAATTACGGATATTGATTAACGGCATGAAAAAATCGGCTGCCTTACTGAATTTGTATACCCGGGAACTCAATCAGTATGTTCACAACATGAAAAATGAGGAATACGAATTATTACTGTCGGCTTGCGAACCGCAGGATGACGATAATTACTGTATTTAAAAAGGCCTGTAAAAAAATAAAACCATCTACTACAGATGGTTTATATTTTTTTGGGCTATTCCAATAATTAGTAACGACCTCTGCCGCCTCCGTTATTGTTACCTCTGTTTGAGTTATAACCACCATTACCACCACGGTTGTTACCGCCAAAGCCATTGCTTCTTTGTGTTTGTGGTCTTGGTTCTGATTTATTCACTACAATTGTACGACCGTCGATTTGTCCTCCGTTCAATTCATCGATAGCTTTTTGAGCTTCGTCATCATTTGGCATTTCGATAAAACCGAATCCTTTACTTCTACCTGTGAATTTATCTGTAATAAGTTTAACCGAGTCAACAGTACCATACTCTTCAAAATATCCTCTTAAATCTGCTTCCTCTACGTTAAATGGAAGACTTCCAACAAAAATGTTCATTTTATATAAAATTAAAATTAAGACAAAGGTAGGCTATATATCGAAACCGAAGTTCTTTTTTATGAAAACTTTTTACCGGAGATTCTCTTTTATTGAAAAAAATTTAAACAAAAGGATTCTTTCTCCGTTACTTTTGAAAATAATTGAGATTTTTATAAAAAAATGAAAGAGATACTGATAAAGTAAGCAAAAAGCGCTGACAGAAAGGGCTTAAAAGTATAAAAGCCGACCTGGAGCAGTCGACTTTTATGGTGAACGTGTAACCACATTTACTGTGCGTTCGCTGCAAAAGTAAGACAATACATTGGATAAAATACTATAATTGCATAAAAAAACAGACTTTTTTTTTAATTGGTTTAAGAACAGTTGATTAGGAACGTTTTTTTTGATTTTCTTCCTTTTCGTACAGGAAACGGATGGTAACATGAAAAAAACAATATATTTGTAAGGTTAACTAATGTTTGCTACTAAATACAACAATTGAGCGATGACTTCTGAATATAATTTACTTTTAGCTGATGATCATAGTGTTGTTAGACAGGGCGTTTCCCTGATTCTTAAATATTCGCTGCCAAATATTAAAATTGTCCAGACCGATACTTTAAACGGTATATTGGAGAAACTAAGGAACGAACCTTTCGATTTGCTGATTCTGGATATCAATCTTCCCGGCGGGAATAACGTTTCGATGATTGAAAAAATAAAAAGCATCCGTCCGGAAATCAAGATTCTGATGTTTTCTGCTTTCGAAGAAGATGTTTATGCCATACGCTATATTAATGCCGGGGCAAACGGCTATCTTAACAAGCTTGGCAATGAAGAAGAAATTGTAGAGGCGGTTGGAAAAGTATTAAAAACGGGCAACTATATCAGTGAGAATCTGAAAGAAAAACTCATCAACGACTTACTCAATAAAAACAAATCGGGAAATCCGCTGGAAAAACTGTCCAATCGGGAATTGGAAATAAGCCGGTTATTGGTAAGCGGATACGGCAATCTGGAAATTGCCAATCATCTGAACATTCAGATGTCGACCGTTAGTACCTATAAAGGACGGATATTTGAAAAACTGGATGTCAAAAATGTAGTTTCCCTTGCCGATCTTTTCAAATTATATGAAGAAAGCGTTTAGTACTGCTAACGTTTGAAAAGGAGGGTGATTACCGTTCCTTTATTTTCCTCACTTTCAATTTTAATATCACCGTTCAGCAGGTTTAATAGCTCGATGATAATCGTAAAACCAATCCCTTTTGTAAACTGCTTTTCATAATGCTCCGATTTTATTCGCTGGGATAAAGTCTGGTAATAGGCTACCAGTTCCGGGTTCATTCCAATTCCGGTATCGGTAAGAATAATGCCAATCGTGTCCAGGGTTTTATAGCCGCTAAAAGTGATCGTGCCGGCTTCCGTATTCTTAACGGCATTATCCAGGAGATTATGAATAATAATTGTAAACAATTGCTTGTTGAGCGTTAAATGCAGCAATTCCGATACATTATTTTCCAGTACCGTTTTCCGGGACTTGGCAATTGGCTCAAATAACTTTATTTTCTCGTTAATCAGCTGGTGCAGGCTGAATCGTTCCGTATGGATATCATTCTTGTTGAGGTATGTTTTGGAATATTCCAGCAGGTTATTCACAAAATGAAAGAGCTCAAAAGAAGAAGTATACATCGTTTTGATGTTCTCCTGAAAGTCAGGATTGTCACGATCCAGGTTTTCATACAGGTATTTACCGGTTAAAGCCATGTATTTTAACGGGCTTTTGATATCGTGCGTAATCGATCCGATCAGTTTTTTATGGGAGTGGATCTGTTCGCTTAAATCTGCTTTGGTCTTCGTTAAAACATTAATCGTATTTTTTAATTCCGTGGTATGGTAAATGATTTTCTTTTCTAATAAAAGATTTCGGTGACGGATGTATTTTGTTCGCTGCCGGAAACCGAAATACAGCAGCAGCAGGAATGTGATCAGGACCAAAATTTTAAACCAGATGGTCTGCCAGTAAGCAGGCGGTATGATGATCGTGATGGTCTTGTATTGGTATTCAGAATCAAATCCGTTTAGTTTCCGGGCGGTTAATTTGTATTCTCCCGGGTATAATGACGTATAGGAAATGGTATAATTATCATTGGTTTTTGTCCAGTACTGGTTATCGGCATTATCCAGTTTTACTTCGATGTTCAGATTTTCAGGATTTCCGTAAAAAGGGCTGTTCAGGAAAAACGTAACACGGCTGAAATTGCGGTTTATAACAATAGTATCTTTAAAGGTTACCAGTTTATTGTCTATACGGGCTTCATTGATATAGATAGGATTTGTGGGCAATATCGGCCTCACAGACTGACTGTCGAAAAAGACCATTCCTTCAAATGACGGCAATGCGATATAATGATTGGCTAGTTTTGTAGCGCAGGGCGAACAGCCGCCGTTAAACTCATTGGATTTAAAACCGGAAGCCTTATCATAATAGTGATAATAGATCGTGCTTTTTTTCTTATCGGCATACGCAATCAGGCTGCTTTTCGCTACCTGAAAAAGACCTTTATTGGTTGTAATCCACATATATCCTTTTGCATCTTCAACAATACAATGAGCCGAACGGATGTATTTGTTTCTGTCAAAAGGAAAATGGGTGGTGACGTTGTTCCGGATCAGGAAAAAACCGTTATTATAGGTATTAACCCAGATTTCATTTGCCCTGGAACTTTGAATCCCGCGAATATAGGCATTGCCGATGAGCTGGTTTTTAACGATGCTTTTTTGTTTTAAATCGACTATATATAATCCGTTCTGGGAACCGATTACAAATTTATGAGCCCCGATTTTTTGGGCACTGTTCGGCAAGAAATTAAAATCGGCTGCCCAGTTTAATTTTTTAGCATCATCATCCGGATCGATATAGTATAATTTTCCTTCATCATATTTTTTATAATTGGAAGCGCCAATCCACATCAGTCCTTTGTCATCTTTATAAAGCAAACTGGGCGTGAATTTTAAGGACCAGTCATCAGATAAACTGTAGTTGCTGCTCTTTTTATAGCGGTGAAAGCTGTTTTCATAATTAATGGTCCACAAATCCCCGTTATTATCCAGTATGGAGAAAAATTTATCGGTTTTCAGGACTGTTTTTAAATGCCTGATCGTTCCGTTGGAGCTGATAATTTGCCCTCTTCCGGTCACAACACTAACCGAATCATAAGCAAAACTGGAGTATACCACCGGATCCTGAATGTCGGTATAGCTTTTAAAGTTTTGCGGGCGGACAATCATAAAACCCTTTGTCAGGCTTCCGATATAGACTATGCCTAACTTCGGATCGTAGTAAAGGGTGCTGACATTATTTTTTACGGTATTAAAATCGGAGAGTATCAGTTTGGGCGTTATACCGTTTTTGCCGGCCGTCAGGTAATATAATTTTCCATTTTGATACATAAAAGCCTGGTCGATGGCATTATTGGCATAAATAGTTTCGTCTCCGTTGGTGGGCATGTTGAAATTGATCTTTACCAGTCTGGTGGGCGAAACGATAAAATAGTCTTTTTTATTTTTTAAAAAGAGCTTATCGTCAATAACAAAGAACTTTGTTCCGTTAACGAACCGGTTGCTGAAGGCACCCAAACGCTTGTGTTTGAGGTCATATAAGCGGATACTGTCCCTGGTAACACTATAATAATAGTTTTTCAGTAGGATATTATATGTAGGGCTGTTTTTAAAATAGGAGGTATAAATGTCAACATTGTTGCTGAATAAATACCCTAATTCCTGATTTTCATTGCGGTCCTTTGTCTTTTGAGGTAATACTTCCGGTACCTGATTAACATGTACTGTCTGTCCTACATCTGTATTAACGCATAAACCATCACTAAACCGGGATTTTTTCAGGAACATCATCCTGTTGGAACGCAATCCGGTTATGTTGTCACTGTTATACACTTTAAACTGCTGCCCGTCAAACCTGACCAGGCCGTCTTCTGTGGTCATCCAGATAAAGCCGTCTTTATCCGGTGCAATCGATTTAATGCTGTTTTGAGGAAGTTCGCCGTTATCGGATGTAAACCAGTATGACGGCAACCTGTTCTGACAAAAACTCTGCTGAATGCTTAAGATAGTAAGGAAAAAAAGAAATCGGGTGAGAGCATTCATAGCTTTTTTCGGAACAGTGTAGAAATTTGAATGGATTTTGCCAAAGTGCTCAATATTACAAAAAATATATTAGTAGGAATTTTTTTTCTTGTAGAAATAATTCTACAAGAAAATAGAAGGATGGCTATATCGGGTTCCTATATAAGTTCTGATATTTGTAGTCCCCCAAATTTAGAATTGATACTTTAATTAAACCTTAATTTTAATTTAGATGAAGTCAATCCTAATTTATGCATACAGGTATGTAAAATCAATGTTTAATATGACAACTTTAAAAAGCATATTGGCATTTGTTTTATTACTGGCAGCTGTACATTTTAGTTGTTTTTATTTTAATGAGCGTCCGCCATTGGGACTTCTCTACGGACCGTTACTTTTTTTAACGGTGGCGAAATCAATTAAAAAAGGGTATTGGCTGCATTACCTGCCTTTTGCAATAAGCAGCGTGACCTTCTCGATTTTAAAATTTAAAGAACAGGATGTAAATGCCGGTCCTTGGGTAAACTATTTCCTGCTGTATTTTATCAGTGTGGGGATTTCGCTGTTTGTTTATTCCTGCCTGATATGGAAATCCAATAAAAAAAATATCGCAAAAACCGAAGGAATCAGTATCGGACAGGAGCTGGTGCAATTGTTAGCCTATGGCGGTTTGATATCGTCCCTGTTAATCGGATTACTGGTCTTTAAAAAGAAATGGCATGCTACCGATTTTGGCTTTGACCTTAACTGGATGCTGTTTTTCCTGCTGGGCACTTTTATGCTCCTTATCGGAATCTATTTATTGTGCTATGAGGACAAGACAGCCATTAGCCTTACCGCGAAAAAAGAACCACAGCAGTGTTTTGACGACACGATGTCTGCCAATTATATCGAAACATTGGACAAATGTGTCAGAGAAACGGATTTATACCGCAATCCGGATATTTCGTTAGACATGCTTGCCAGTCAGACAACCATACCCAGGCACCATTTAACCCGGCTGCTGAATGTTTATTTAGGAAAAAACTTTTATCAGTATATCGCCGAGTTAAGGATCGAATATGCACTTGGCTGTCTGAAAAATGATGCCGGAATAAAAATAGAATCACTGGCATACGAATGCGGCTTTAATTCCAAAACCTCATTTAACCGCTATTTTAAAGAATATACGGGATACCTTCCGTCGTATTATAAAACAATTATACACCATTCATAAAAAGGAAAACCCTTATGCTTTTTCTTCTTTTAATCATGATTGTCTGCATTTGCGGACTAACATTATATGTGCTCCAAAAAACAAGATCCGGTTCTTCCTTTAATGAAGTACTGTTTTGTGCTACAGCCTGTTTAATGCTGCATGCCGCGTATGCTTTAATAGCGCGGTATTTTTTTGATGCGCTTCCTTTTGTCGACAGGGGAGCACCGTTCGGATTGATGTACGGGCCGCTTTTATACCTGGCTGCATTTTCAAATGATGCCGGAAAACTAAAAAAGAAAAATATCCTGTTGCATGCCTTTCCCTTTTTGCTGGCAACCGTTTGTTATATCGTGTTTTTATCGGAAACGGATTTTAGAAATGCGCATCTTTCAGCCTATTATGCAGTGCTTTACGGAAGCAAGACAATCTCAATGTTCGTGTATGTCCTTGTGATTTTCTTTAATCAGAAAAAAATAACGAACGATCTTAGTCTGCGGAACCTTGTCAAGTCTGCTGCTATCTGGCTGATCTTGATCGCCAGTTTGTTTGCCAGTATCATGATTTCCAGAGTACTGGAAAGAAAAGACATCGGGGTTATGCTGCCGGGTGTTGTCATTTACGGAAGTATGCTTTTGGTATCGGCACTTATTTTTAAATACAGCATTGGGAGGCTTCTTGCCGGTGCCGGAGCAGCAGCACAGAACCAGGAAACCGAGAAACAAAATCAACAGTATAAAAAATCGGCATTAACACCAGCCATGCTGGAAGAATATGAAGAACGGCTGGACAAAGCCATGAATGACGATCTGGTTTTTCTGGATACGGAACTTTCACTGGAAAGCCTTTCCAAAAAAGTCAAAATTCCGAAGCACCATCTGACGCAATTATTCAACACAAAAATCAACCGTTCTTTTTATCAATACATCAATACTTTCAGAATAACCTATTCCTGTCAGCTTTTAAAAGAAGCCACGGAAATTACGTTGGAAGAAATTGCTTTTCAAAGCGGATTTAACTCAAAAGTATCGTTCAACCGCTATTTTAAAACACAGATGAATTGCACACCGTCGGAATACCGGCAGCAGTATCATTAATAAAAAAACAAAGAATACAAAACCGGACAGCAGTTCCGGTTTTTTTATACCCGTATTAATACGTGTTTTTTAGCGGTGTATTTGTAAGGTATTGATTTGTAGGTTTTTATGTGTTTTTTAAAGCGTTTCAATTGTGTGGGATGTACGCCACGCCACATATCTGAAACGTTAAAAACCTTTTGTTTATGGAATTTCGCACCTGTAAAATCTTACAAGGGTGTAAAATTTAAAAACAAAAAAAATGAACGAAAATTACAGTTATAGCGACAAGCATTTGTCCTATCGACAGAGAAGTGATTTTTTTCAATCCTTTACAATGGTTTTGAAAAAAATGATTTTCTTGTTCTTTATTTCAGTTATTACCAGTTTTTGGACACAAATGTCGGCGGAAGGTAGTAAAGATTTCTACCCGTCCGGCGTTAGCGGAAACCGGGCTTTTTTATACAGTAATAGTTATGAAGCCGGGGGAACGACTATCAGGTCATGGCCGTTTAAAACATTAGGGACGCACTATGTTTATGCCAAAGTTGGCGAAACGATTGCGGTAGCTTCCAGTGCTCAAAATGCCGGAAACGGTAAGATAAGACTGATTGCTCCGGATGGAACGGTTTATATTACGGCAAGTAATAATATCGGTAGGATTGCCAGCAGAACAGAAGAGCTTGCCGGACCTTTATATCCGGGTCAGGCCGCAGGCGGTAACCGTTACCAGCCGTTCAATACGGTTGTTGGTACCGGACAGGAAGGAGTATGGAGAGTTGAATTTCTGCCATCCGGTTCAGAGACCAGCAGCAGTACGCCGGGTGTAACCGATGTGGCAGCAGATGCCAACTGGACACAGGGAACCAATACGGAACTTATTGCTGCCTGGGATGTTTCGGTTAGAAACAGCGGCAACTCGGCCTGGGTTAACGGACGTGTTTATACAAACGTATTAAACCTGCATATATCCGGAAGCGCATTCACGGCTAACAAAGCATTCTACGGAAGCATGTATGTGTTAACAAGAGACGGTATTGCTTATAAAGTAGTTAATAATGGTTCGAATGGTGTTGGATTTACATTCTTTGTAAACAACAAAGGATTTTTAAATACGGCAAACTCACCGTCTTATAAGAGTTTGAATATTTCTGATCCGTTGGACAGCCAGTTCCGGATTCACGATCCGAGAAGTGCTGATGCTGCTTCCAATGTGACCCATAAGATATTTTACGGTAAACCTGCTTTAGATTTACCAACAAGCGGTAATATGAGTGGTGGAATGACCTGGCTGAAAAATGCCGTGCTAACACCAACAGCTACAAATATTACCTATACAGGAGTAGAAGGAACACCGGATTTGTCCGGTAATAAAGGAGCCCATATCGGCTTTGATTCCAATCTTTCCGGAACATACAGAATAGAAATTATAGGAGATTTTCCAACGAGAATTATCAACGGAAACTGTACGGTAGGAACCAATACGGTATTCTGGGATGGTAAAGACGGTAACGGGAACATACTTCCGGCCGGAACGAACATTGGCGAAATCAGAGTACAGTTATTCGGAGCGGAAGTCCATTTCCCTTTTATTGATATGGAAATTAATCCCGGCGGAATTATTATTGAACAATTGGATACCAATTATGATGTATATGTGCCGACCCGTGATTTGGTATATTGGGATGATTCCGATGTAACCGGCGGTATGGCAACACATAAGTCAAACCCGATTGCATCCGGAATTACCGGAATTTCCAGTAACAGTAACGGGCACAAATGGGGCTTGTATACTTCCGGAAGCAGCGGCAGCGGAAATAGCGGTACCGGTTCTTCCAGTTTCGGAAATGAAAAATCAATGGATACCTGGAGCTTTGTTCCGGGTCAGGTAATTGTAAAAAATCTGGATGTGGTTGTTGCTGCAGCCGATTTAGAAGTGGTGAGTATTACGCCTTCCACAACAACTGTCAATGTCGGGCAGCAAATGAACTATACCGTAACGGTAGTCAATAACGGACCGAGTGCGGTAACCGGTGCAGGCTTTACCTTTATAGTACCTTCCGGTTTTACAATTAATACGGTTTCCTATGTAAATAGCCAGGGAACAGTAGTGGTTGTGAATGGCACAATCGATCCGGTTACCGGGAACTATACGGCTAATCTGGATATGACCAATGGCGGACAGATTGTGTTCACTTTTACCGGAACGGTTGGTGCTGCTTTAGGCGGACAACCGTTAACTGTGGAGGCGAGTATTATCAGACCGGCCGATGTAACCGATCCGGATGCGACAAATCCGGGAACGAATCCACCAACAAATCCACATGTGGAATGTTTGAACGGAACAACAACCGAGAATTGTAATAATATCAAGTACAATACGATCACACCGGCTGTTACTGCTGATCTGGCAGTTTTAAAAATAGCCGATAATATGACACCTATGGTAGGTGAGTCGATAACTTTTACTATTGTAGCAACAAACAACGGACTGAACAATGCGACTAACGTAAGCGTTACCGATCAGTTACAGGACGGCTATGCGTATGTGTCTTCTACAGTTACTACAGGAACGTATAATGCTAATAACGGTTTGTGGACAATTGGTAACTTAGTCAATGGAGCAACAGCAACATTAACGATCACGGCTACCGTTACGGCAACAGGAAATTATGGAAATACAGCTACCATTACCGGAGCTGAAACAGATCCTAATGTAACGAACAACACATCGACTATCATACCGACAAGAAGATTAAACATTATCGATGCGGTTAACGATTCGGCAACAAACGTAAACGGTTATACCGGCGCAACAAACGTAGTGAATGTGTATACTAATGATACGTTAAACGGAACAGTGGTAACTCCATCTCAGGTAACGTTAACGACTACGGTTTCCAATCCGAATTTGATCTTAAACCCTGACGGAAGTGTGGATGTTATTCCGGGCACACCGGCAGGACCATATACTTTAACGTACCAGATCTGCGAAATTGCCAATCCAACGAATTGTGATACGGCAACAGTAACGGTAACGGTGGTAGCACCAGTAATTGATGCGGTTAACGATTCGGCAACGAACGTAAACGGTTATACCGGCGCAACAAACGTGGTGAATGTGTATACCAATGATACGTTAAACGGAACAGCGGTAACTCCATCTCAGGTAACGTTAACCACTACGGTTTCGAACCCGAATTTAATCTTAAATCCAAACGGAAGTGTGGATGTTATTCCGGGTACACCGGCAGGACCATATACTTTGACCTACCAGATCTGCGAAATTGCTAATCCAACGAATTGCGATACGGCAACAGTAACGGTAACGGTGGTAGCACCTGCAATTGATGCGGTTAACGATTCGGCAACAAACGTAAACGGTTATACCGGAGCAACGAATGTGGTAAACGTTTATACCAACGATACCTTAAACGGAACGGCTGTAACCCCATCTCAGGTAACGTTAACCACTACGGTTTCGAACCCGAATTTGATCTTAAATCCAAACGGAAGTGTGGATGTTATTCCGGGCACACCGGCAGGACCATATACTTTAACCTACCAGATCTGCGAAATTGCTAATCCAACGAATTGTGATACGGCAACAGTAACGGTAACGGTGGTAGCACCAGTAATTGATGCGGTTAATGACTCCGCAACAAACGTAAACGGTTATACCGGCGTAACAAACGTGGTGAATGTTTATACGAATGATACGTTAAACGGAACAGCGGTAACCCCATCTCAGGTAACGTTAACGACTACGGTTTCCAATCCGAATTTGATCTTAAACCCTAACGGAAGTGTGGATGTTATTCCGGGTACACCGGCAGGTCCATACACATTGACGTATCAGATCTGCGAAATTGCCAATCCAACCAATTGCGATACGGCAACAGTAACAGTAACAGTGGTTGCACCAGTAATTGATGCAGTTAATGATTCGGCAACAAACGTAAACGGTTATACCGGAGCAACGAATGTGGTAAACGTTTATACAAACGACACCTTAAATGGAACAGCGGTAACCCCATCTCAGGTTACATTAACCACTACGGTTTCCAACCCGAATTTGATCTTAAACCCTAACGGAAGCGTGGATGTTATTCCGGGTACTCCTGCAGGACCATATACTCTGACTTACCAGATCTGTGAAATTGCCAATCCAACGAATTGCGATACGGCAACAGTAACGGTAACGGTGGTAGCACCAGTAATTGATGCGGTTAACGATTCGGCAACAAACGTAAACGGTTATACCGGCGCAACAAACGTGGTGAATGTGTATACGAATGACACTTTAAACGGAACAGTGGTAACTCCATCTCAGATAACGTTAACGACTACAGTTTCCAATCCGTATTTAACGCTAAATCCAAACGGAAGCGTGGATGTTATTCCGGGCACTCCTGCAGGTCCATATACTTTGACTTACCAGATCTGTGAAATTGCCAATCCAACGAATTGCGATACGGCAACAGTAACGGTAACGGTGGTAGCACCGGTAATTGATGCGGTTAACGATTCGGCAACAAACGTAAACGGTTATACCGGTGCAACGAATGTGGTGAATGTGTATACGAATGACACCTTAAACGGAACGGCGGTAAACCCATCTCAGGTAACGTTAACGACTACGGTTTCGAACCCGAATTTGATTTTAAACCCTAACGGAAGTGTGGATGTTATTCCGGGCACACCGGCAGGACCATATACTTTGACGTATCAGATCTGCGAAATTGCCAATCTGACGAATTGTGATACAGCAACAGTAACGGTAACGGTGGTAGCACCGGTAATTGATGCGGTTAACGATTCGGCAACAAACGTGAACGGTTATACCGGCGCGACAAACGTGGTGAGTGTATATACCAACGATACCTTAAACGGAACAGCAGTAACTCCATCTCAGGTAACGCTGACGACTACGGTTTCGAACCCTAATTTGATCTTAAACCCTAACGGAAGTGTGGATGTTATTCCGGGTACACCGGCAGGACCATATACTTTAACCTATCAGATATGTGAAATTGCCAATCCGACGAATTGTGATACAGCAATAGTAACGGTAACGGTGGTAGCACCGGTAATTGATGCGGTTAACGATTCGGCAACAAACGTAAACGGTTATACCGGAGCAACGAATGTGGTGAATGTGTATACCAACGACACGTTAAACGGAACAGTGGTAACCCCATCTCAGGTAACGCTTACGACTACGGTTTCCAACCCGAATTTGATTTTAAACCCTAACGGAAGTGTGGATGTTATTCCGGGCACACCGGCAGGACCATATACTTTGACCTACCAGATCTGCGAAATTGCCAATCCAACCAATTGTGATACGGCAACAGTAACGGTAACGGTGGTAGCACCAGTAATTGATGCGGTTAACGATTCGGCAACAAACGTAAACGGTTATACCGGCGCAACAAACGTGGTGAATGTGTATACGAATGATACCTTAAACGGAACAGCAGTAACCCCATCTCAGGTAACGTTAACGACTACGGTTTCTAACCCGAACCTGATCTTAAATCCAAACGGAAGCGTGGATGTCATTCCGGGTACGCCTGGAGGTACACATACCTTAACCTATCAGATATGTGAAATTGCAAATCCGACCAATTGTGATACGGCAGTAGTTACTGTTTTTGTAATGACTCCGCAAATCACATTAACCAAAGAAGCCTTAAACGGTACTTATAATGCTGTAGGAAACATTATTAACTATACACTTACCGTAACAAATACCGGAAATGTGGCTATTACAAACCTTTTGGTTACAGATAATAATGCCGATGCAGGAAGTATTTCTCCGGCAACAATAGCAACTTTGGGTGCCGGACAACATACAACAGTTTCAGCAACACATACGATTACACAAGCAGATTTGAATAATGGTTTTGTACACAATCTGGCAACAGTAACCGGTCAGGATCCCGTTGGAGGAACAGTTACAGACGAATCGGAAGATCCGACAAATCCGGCTCAACCGGGTGACAACGGATATGACCCTTCATGTCCAAAATGTACAGTAACACCATTAACACAAAATCCGGCTATCGCTTTAGTAAAAACAGCAGTATTTAACGATACGAATACTGATACATTTGCCCAGGTTGGTGAAACGATCACGTACACCTTTACGGTAACGAACACCGGAAACGTAACGGTAAACGGATTGGTCATCAACGATACGCAGATCGGACTGACGAATGCAGCGGTAACACCGGCTACATTAGCACCGGGAGCAACTGGTACCGCAACGGCTACCTATGTATTGACACAAACGGATATTAACGCCGGACAAATCAGTAATACAGCTATTGCAACGGGAACCACACCACAAGGTGGTACGGTTCAGGATACCTCGGGTACTTCAACTACAAACGATACGCCAACGGTAACACCATTACCACAAAATCCGGCTATCGCTTTAGTAAAAACAGCAGTATTTAACGATACGAATGCCGATACATTTGCCCAGGTTGGTGAAACGATCACGTACACGTTCACGGTAACCAATACCGGAAACGTAACGGTAAATGGATTGGTCATCAACGATACGCAGATCGGATTGACAAATACAGCGGTAACACCGGCTACATTAGCACCGGGAGCAACTGGTACTGCAACCGCTACGTATGTCTTGACCCAAACGGATATTAACGCCGGACAAATCAGCAACACGGCTATTGCAACCGGAACCACGCCACAAGGCGGTACGGTTCAGGATACCTCGGGTACTTCAACCACAAACGATACGCCAACAGTAACACCGTTACCGCAAAATCCGGCTATCGCTTTAGTAAAAACAGCAGTATTTAACGATACGAATGCTGATACATTTGCACAGGTTGGTGAAACCATTACGTACACCTTTACGGTAACGAACACCGGAAACGTAACGATAAACGGATTGGTAATCAACGATACGCAGATTGGATTGACGAATGCAGCGGTAACACCAGCTACTTTAGCACCGGGCGCTACCGGAACGGCAACCGCTACGTATGTGTTGACACAAACGGATATCAATGCCGGACAAATAAGCAATACAGCCATTGCAACAGGAACCACGCCACAAGGCGGTACGGTTCAGGATACCTCGGGTACTTCAACTACAAACGATACGCCAACGGTAACACCATTACCGCAAAATCCGGCTATTGCTTTAGTGAAAACAGCAGTATTTAACGATACGAATGCCGATACATTTGCACAGGTTGGTGAAACGATCACGTATACGTTCACGGTAACCAATACCGGAAACGTAACGATAAACGGATTGGTGATCAACGATACACAAATCGGATTGACGAATGCAGTGGTAACACCGGCTACATTAGCACCGGGCGCTACGGGAACGGCAACCGCTACCTATGTATTGACACAAACGGACATCAATGCCGGACAGATCAGTAATACAGCTATTGCAACCGGTAATACACCACAAGGCGGTACAGTTCAGGATACTTCTGGTACTTCAACTACAAACGATACGCCAACGGTAACACCATTACCACAAAATCCGGCTATCGCTTTAGTAAAAACAGCAGTATTTAATGATACGAATGCCGATACGTTTGCACAGGTTGGTGAAACGATCACCTACACGTTCACGGTAACCAATACCGGAAACGTAACGGTAAACGGATTGGTGATCAACGATACGCAAATCGGACTGACGAATGCAGCGGTAACACCGGCTACATTAGCACCGGGAGCAACTGGTACTGCAACGGCTACCTATGTATTGACACAAACGGATATTAACGCCGGACAAATCAGTAATACGGCTATTGCAACCGGTAGCACGCCACAAGGTGGTACGGTTCAGGATACT
Source organism: Flavobacterium inviolabile (assembly GCF_013389455.1). Taxonomy (NCBI): domain Bacteria; kingdom Pseudomonadati; phylum Bacteroidota; class Flavobacteriia; order Flavobacteriales; family Flavobacteriaceae; genus Flavobacterium; species Flavobacterium inviolabile. The sequence goes on from NZ_CP058278.1 coordinate 2,250,652, forward strand.
TCTGGTACTTCAACTACAAACGATACGCCAACGGTAACACCATTACCGCAAAATCCGGCTATCGCTTTAGTAAAAACAGCAGTATTTAACGATACGAATGCCGATACATTTGCACAGGTTGGTGAAACCATCACCTACACGTTCACGGTAACCAATACCGGAAACGTAACGGTAAATGGATTGGTCATCAACGATACGCAAATCGGACTGACGAATGCAGCGGTAACACCGGCTACATTAGCACCGGGAGCAACTGGTACCGCAACGGCTACCTATGTACTGACACAAACGGACATCAATGCCGGACAAATCAGCAACACGGCTATTGCAACCGGAACCACGCCACAAGGCGGTACAGTTCAGGATACCTCGGGTACTTCAACTACAAACGATACGCCAACGGTAACACCATTAGCACAAAATCCGGCTATTGCTTTAGTGAAAACAGCAGTATTTAACGATACGAATGCCGATACATTTGCACAGGTTGGTGAAACGATCACGTACACCTTTACGGTAACCAATACCGGAAACGTAACGGTAAACGGATTGGTCATCAACGATACGCAGATCGGATTGACAAATGCAGTGGTAACACCGGCTACTTTAGCACCGGGAGCAGTAGGTACCGCAACGGCTACCTATGTATTGACACAAACGGATATTAACGCCGGACAAATCAGTAACACGGCTATTGCAACCGGAACCACGCCACAAGGTGGTACGGTTCAGGATACCTCGGGTACTTCAACGACAAACGATACGCCAACGGTAACACCATTAGCACAAAATCCGGAGCTGACTTTATTTAAAGAAGGAACATACCAGGATGCCAATGGCGACGGACTTGTAAACGCAGGCGATACAGTATTGTACACCTTTACAGTATCGAATACCGGAAACGTGACGATTACCAATATCGACATAACAGATCCGGCAGTTACAGTTACCGGCGGACCTTTAAGCAGCCTGGCACCGGGTGTGACAGATGCAACAACATTCACAGCCTTGTATACCATTACACAGGGAGATATCGATGACGGAGCGGTTTATAATATGGCATTAGTGGAAGGTACGGCTCCAAACGGCGATCCGGTTATGGACGATTCGGAAGATCCTACACCAATTAACCCTAATGATCCTTTAGTAGATCCAGGTTGTCCGAAATGTACCGTTACACCGTTAATCCAGAATCCGGGTATTGCTTTAATCAAAACCGGAGTGTTTAACGACAACAATCATGACGGTATTGCTCAGGCCGGAGAAACCATTACGTATAGCTTTACAGTAACGAATACCGGGAATACAAGTTTGACCAATATTACCATAACCGATCCTTTACCGGGAGTGGTAGTGACCGGCGGACCTATCAGTTTAGCTGTTGGAGCAAGCGACTCAACAACGTTCACAGCAGTATATGTAATTACGCAGGCCGATATTAATGCCGGTGCGGTAAGCAACCAGGCTTTTGTTACCGGAACAGCACCGCAGGGACAAACAGTAACCGACAGTTCGGACGACAATGATGTGATTGGCGATAATCCGACAGTGATTACAGTTGACGGATGTGCGATCAATGTCTTTAATGCAGTATCTCCAAACGGAGACGGTAGCAACGATATTTTCTATATTGCGGGTATCGAATGTTATCCGAATAATGAAATTCAGATATTCAACCGTTGGGGCGTTCAGGTCTTTGAAACAAAAGGATATAACAATACCGATAAAGTATTCAAAGGATATTCCGATGGCAGAGCAACTGTAAACGCATCAGAACCATTACCGGACGGAACCTATTTCTACATTTTGCAGTATACCACTGCAGATGGTGTGTCTCAGAACAAAAACGGATACCTGTATATTACAAGATAAATGGAATCCCGGGGGAAAGCAAGTACTCCGGGTTTATAAAACAAATAAAAAATGAGAACAAAATTTATACTTTTCGTTTTACTGTTGACCGGGATAAGCGGATTTGCCCAACAGGACGCCCAGTATACCCAGTATATGTACAATACGATTAATATCAATCCGGCCTATGCAGGCTCCAGGGGAGTAATGAGTATTTTCGGATTGCATCGTACGCAATGGGTGGGACTGGAAGGTGCGCCGGTAACCAATGCCGTATCGCTGAACACGCCAATTAACAATAGTAACTTAGGGCTGGGATTGTCATTTGTAAACGACAGGATCGGTCCGGCAGATGAAAATTCCATTTCAGCCGATTTCTCGTATACCATCAATACATCGGAAACTTTTAAACTGTCTTTCGGATTAAAAGCAACGGCACATTTGCTGAATGTTGACTTTAACAAGCTGAATATTTATGACCATTCCGATCCGAGGTTTCAGAACAATATTGACAATAAATTCTCTCCGAATTTTGGTGCCGGAATCTACCTGCATTCTGACAAAACCTATGTTGGTGTATCGGTGCCTAATTTTCTGGAAACCAAACATTATGATAAAAGTTCTGCATCAACCGCAAAAGAAAACCTGCATTATTACGTGATTGCCGGTCATGTGTTTGAGATCAATCCGGATATAAAATTCAAACCGGCATTACTGACAAAAATTGTTAAAGGTGCCCCATTACAGGTTGACCTGTCGGCTAATTTCCTGTTGTATGACAAATTCACTGCCGGATTAGCTTACCGATGGGATGCAGCCTGCAGTGCGATGGTTGGATTCCAGATCACAAACGGACTGTTTGCAGGATATGCTTATGATATGGAAACAACAAAACTGGCAGACTATAACTCAGGATCACATGAGATTTTCCTGCGATTCGAATTGTTTAACAGAAGTAACAGAATACTGACACCAAGATTCTTCTAATTAAAGACATGATTATGAAAAAAATAGTATTGCAATTAGGTTTGCTGCTGCTGCTTTCTACAAGTGTATATTCGCAAAAAGGAAAGATTGTTTCCGCTAATAAAGAATATGACAATTACGCTTATGTAGATGCCATTAAAACCTATGAAAAAATAGCCGACAAAGGATACAAATCGGTTGAAGTACTGCAAAAATTAGGAGATTCCTATTATTTCAACGGAAAACTGGAATCGGCTGCAAAATGGTATGGCGAATTGTTTGCGATGTCGAAAGAGGTCGATGCCGAATATTATTACCGGTATTCCCAGTCGCTGAAATCCATAGGAGAATATGAAAAGGCCAATCAGATGCTGGCGAGATTCAATGAGAAAAATGCAAACGACGTAAGAGGTAAAGAATATAAAAACCAGACCGATTACCTGGAAATTATTAAACAGAATTCCGGGCGTTACACTATTGATAATGCCGGAATCAACACTCAGTATTCCGATTACGGAAGTTCTTTCTTTGAAAATAAAGTGATCTTTACTTCGGCAAGAGATACTTCGGGTGTATTCAGCAAACGGGTACATACCTGGACAGGAGAATCGTTTACCAATCTGTATGCGGTAACGCTGAACGAAGACGGTTCGGTAACCAACCCGGAACGATTTGCAAAAGAGATCAATACCCGGTTTCACGAAGCGACCCCGGTATTTACAAAAGACGGCAAAACGATGTACTTTACCCGTAACAACTATAATAACGGTAAAAAAGGAAAAGACAGTCAGAAAACAACGTTGCTGAAAATTTATAGGGCAACCTTAAAAGACGGTAAATGGACAGCTGTTACCGAACTGCCTTTTAACAGTAACAGCTACAGTACGGCACATCCGGCATTAAGCCCGGATGATAAAACCTTGTATTTTGCGTCCAATATGCCCGGAACACTGGGACAATCGGATATTTTTAAAGTAGCCATTAAAGAAGACGGAAGTTTTGGCACACCGGAAAATTTAGGCACAACAATCAATACACCGGGAAGAGAAACCTTTCCGTTCGTATCGGCAGATAACGAACTTTATTTTGCTTCCGACGGCCATTTGGGATTGGGAGGTCTGGATATTTTTGTTTCCAGATTATCAAAAGAAGGAACTTTCAAAACGGTACAGAATATTGGCGCACCGGCAAACAGTCCGAAAGACGATTTCAGTTTCCTGATCAATACCACCACTAAAAAAGGATTCCTGAGTTCGAACCGGGAAGGCGGACAGGGAACGGATGATATCTATAAGTTTACAGAAAACCAGCCGTTACAATATGCCTGCGAACAGCTGCTGGCCGGTATCGTTACCGATACGGATACTGCAGCACCATTGCGCAATGCGACCGTTACCCTGTTTGATGAAAACTTTAAAGTAGTGAAAACAGTTACTACCGATGCGGCCGGAAATTACAATTTTGGCACTGTGGACTGTCAGCGAAAATACTTTGTAAAAGCAGAACTGCCGGGTTACAACACCAGGGAGTTAAGCGTTATTATTCCAAATACTTCCGGAAGTACGAACCTGCCGGTAGCCTTGGATAAAACCGTTAAACCGGTTCAGAAAGGTGATGACCTGGCTAAAACATTCGGAATCAGAATTATCTATTTTGATCTGGACAAATGGAATATCCGTCGTGATGCAGCGGTTGACTTAGCTAAAATAGTGGAAGTCATGAAAGAAAACCCGAAAATGAGAATAGATGTCCGTTCGCATACCGACAGCCGTCAGACTCATGAATATAATGAGCGTTTATCCGATAGAAGAGCCAGATCAACAATTGCATGGATGGTGAAACAGGGTATCGAGGCTTCGCGATTAACCGGTAAAGGCTATGGCGAAACACAATTGCTGAACAAATGTGCAGACGGGATATCGTGTTCGGAAGAAGAACATCAGTTAAACAGAAGAAGTGAATTTATTATTGTTGACATGTAATATTCTGATAGAATGTATACCAATCAGTTATTATCCTTCTTTATTGGTTTATGCCTGTTTGTTTTATCCGGGCATACCCTTATAAATGGTATCATTAATAAAGAAAATCAACAGAAACGAAAGGGAATGCTCGGACTGATTGTTTCGTTCGGATTAATAATAGGGGGCTATTATTATATCCTGACCCAATAGGAACCGTTCGGGAACAGCAGCAGTATTCTTGTAAAAACAGGGTCAGAACATTTTGGCCCTGTTTTCTTTTTAGAGAACAGCGGTTAAAAAATAGTGGTGACAGCACACAATAAAATAGGCAGAAAACTATGCTGAAATTATTATGATGGCATATAATAAATAGTTACTTTTGGCACGTTTTTAATATACTTAATATTGAATAGTATGGTAAAAGATTTATTCGAAAGAATTCAAAGTAATAAAGGTCCTTTAGGAAAATGGGCTTCACAGGCAGAGGGATATTATGTATTTCCGAAACTGGAAGGACAACTGGGACCTAGAATGCAGTTTCACGGAAGAGAAATTTTAAACTGGAGTATCAACGACTATTTAGGATTGGCAAACCATCCTGAAGTTCGAAAAGTAGATGCACAGGCAGCATTAGAGTATGGAGCGGCTTACCCGATGGGTGCCCGAATGATGAGCGGACACACCACGATTCACGAACAGCTTCAAAATGAATTAGCAGAATTTGTACAAAAAGAAGCAGCTTATTTATTGAACTTCGGTTATCAGGGAATGGTATCTATTATTGATGCTCTGGTAACTAAAAATGACGTGATTGTTTACGATGTGGATTCCCACGCCTGTATTATTGACGGGGTTCGTTTACACATGGGAAAACGGTTCACGTACAAACACAATGATGTAGAAAGCCTGGAGAAAAACTTGGGACGTGCTACAAAAATGGCAACGGAAAACGGAGGAGGAATCCTGGTAATTACCGAAGGTGTTTTTGGAATGCGCGGACAACAGGGGAAACTAAAGGAAATCATTGCTTTAAAAGAAAAATACAATTTCCGTTTGCTGGTTGACGATGCACACGGTTTCGGAACACTTGGTAAAACCGGTGCCGGAGCAGGTGAGGAGCAGGGTTGTCAGGATGGTATTGATGTGTACTTCTCCACATTTGCAAAATCAATGGCGAGCATTGGTGCTTTTGTGGCGGCAGATAAAGACATTATCGATTACCTGAAATACAACTTACGTTCTCAGATGTTTGCAAAATCGTTACCGATGATCATGACTATCGGAGCGTTAAAACGTTTGGAAATGTTGCGTTCCATGCCGGAACTGAAAGCAAAACTTTGGGAAAATGTAGATGCGTTACAAAACGGATTAAAATCGAGAGGTTTCAATATTGGCGATACCAATACCTGTGTAACACCGGTTTACCTGGAAGGAAGTATTCCGGAAGCAATGGTGATGGTGAACGATTTACGTGAAAATTACGGAATCTTCCTGTCCATCGTGGTTTATCCGGTTATTCCAAAAGGAATTATCCTGTTGCGAATGATTCCTACCGCTTCGCATACCTTAACGGATATCGACGAAACTTTAGCGGCTTTCGAGGCAATTCGCGAGAAATTGGTTAACGGAACCTATAAAAAAATAGCTCAGGAAACTACTGTAGACGTAAGCGCTGAATAATACCTGAAATATAAAAGTAAGAATAAACACCGGAGATCTTCTTCGGTGTTTTGCGTTTTTATACGGTGAATAACTGCTTTTTTTAACATAGCTTAACATATAAAAGGAGTATTTTTGCCACAAATAAAATGAAAATGAAATTAAACAGATTAACAGGAATTGCCGCATTAGCGCTTTTTGCAACCGTAATTGGTTGTCAGTCAGATGATACTAACGGATCAAATTCAAACGGAGATGCTGATAAAGTTATTTTAAACTCAGACATCAATGCTTTAAATCAAAGAATTAACTTTTCAAATTCAGGAGTTTTGGACATGGTAGGTGCTACTTCTGGAAAAATGACAGGAGCTGCCAGTGATTTCCCGCTAACATTAGTTGCCGAAATTAATGCGCCAACCTATAACGGGCACACGTTGAGAGCGACACATGTGGATGTGGCCAATCAATATGCTTATGTGTCATACAATACCGAAGGGGAAACCTATTTGGGAGCGATTGACGTAATCAATATTTCAAATCCTAATAACCCGCAGTTAGTAGTTCAGGCGATTTTCCCGAACAGCGATATCAGCGCGGTTTCTTATAACAACGGAGAATTATTCATTGCAGGAGCAACCAGCATTGATTCAAATCCGGCATTAACAAGCCCTGCTTTTGCTGCTAAAATGCCATTGCAAAACGGTTTGTTAACAACAAACTATACACCAAATACCATTCTTGGAAATGTAGCTACTGATATTTTTGCAAACAGCTCTAAATATTATGCAGTTTCCGGTTATAACGGAGAATTGGTACGTTACAACAGATCCGGAAATACTTTTGAAGCAGCTATTCCGGTTGCCGATTTAAGAGCTTTAGGAAGTGTAGACAACAAAATTGTAGTTCTAAGCGGAACTCAGGGTGTAAAAGTATATGATGCCAATTCATTTGCTTTACAAAACGCATTCACCACTTCTCAGGATGTTTCAGATGCTAAAAGAACTATCGGTTTTGCTGATAACAGCAGAGTTTTAGTATCGGAAGGATATAACGGATTAGGTGTTTATAACTATGCTACAGGAAACAAATTACAAACTATCGCAATCCCTACAAATGTAGCCGGAGTTGAGGTACAGGATATCGTTACCAATGCAGTATCAGTTAACAATAATAAAGCATTTGTTGCTAACGGTGCAGCAGGATTATATATCTACAACACTGCAGGAACTTTAAGCCTTTTAGGTTCATTGCCGCTAAACGGTTCTTCTAACTATGTGAAAAGTGCCGGTGACTATATTTTCGTAGCAAACGGAAACGGTGGATTGAAAATCATCAAAATGTTAGCAACGCCTAACAATACTGTTGACTGTACAAACTTCCCTAACTATCCTGGTGACCAATGGTTAAACGTAAACTCAGGTCAGAACTTACAGTATAAAGGTTCGGCTTCTGTACAGGGTGTTAACGTAAACGCTAACCTTACTTTCTGCGGATCTTTAGCAGTTTCACAGGGATTAAATGTAAACAGTGGCGGAACATTCTATATGAAAGGTTCTTTGGCGCAGGGACAGGTACACAACCCGTACAACTCATTGAATGTAAACAGCAATGCTAAATTGAAAATCGAAGGTAGTGTAGTGATCTATGGTAACCTGGTATTGAACAGCGGAGCGACATTGGAATTCGTAGGATCTGGTTCTTCAATCACTATCCACGGATCGGTAACAAAAGGAAACAATGTAACGATTACAGGAACTTATACCGATACGTTTAATAAATTAAACTAATCGGATACTCTCAGAAATAGAAATGAAAAAGCCCTGAATGTTAATTCAGGGCTTTTTTTTATTATAAATCCTTTCTAAACGTTTTGCGGCGTTTGTGGATAACCGGATTAAAGTTTTTCCATAGTTGCTGGATCTTTTTGTTTTCTTCCAGCTGCGGGTTTGTTTCGACCGATTTAATGCCTCTTTCGTTAAACACCTGGTACATGCGTTTCATGATTAAAGCAGTAACCCCTTTGTTCTGGTATTCCGGATCAACGCCAATAAGATAAAATTCGGCATGATCGTTCTTTTTCATCGCCCTAAGCAGGTGCAGGAAGCCAAAAGGGAATAATTTCCCGTTTGCTTTCTGGAAAGCCTTTGAAAAAGATGGCATGGTAATTCCGAAAGCGATCATTTTACCGTTTTTATCCGTTACACAGGTAATAAAATCCGGGTGGATAAAGGAAATGTATTTTTCTTTGTAATGATCAATCTGGAACTGCTCAATAGGCACAAAACTCTGTAATTCGGCATAGGTCTTATTCAGTAAACCAAACATTTCGTCCACATAAGGAAGGATGTCTTTGGTTGTTTTAAAATTCAGACTCTTTACCTCATAACGCTGTTCGATAATACGTGATAACGGTTCTACTTTGCCTAAATCCACCTGGGTGGCATCGATCTTAAATTCCAGCCATTCCGCTTCTTTGGTAAAGCCCAGTTGTTCCAGATGCTCCGGATAATAAGCGTGGTTGTATAATCCGATCATCGTTGCGATCTGGTCGAAACCTTCCGTGAGCATACCGGCTTTGTCCATATTCGAAAAACCAACCGGCCCTTCAATATACTCCATATTGTTCGTTTTGCCCAGTTCGGTCACCTTGTCTAATAAGGCTTTGGAAACGGCAAGATCATCAATAACATCAAACCAGCCAAAGCGCACTTTGGCCTTGTGCAGTTCCTTAACCTCCGTCCAGTTGATAATTGCGGCAATACGCCCCACAACTTTTTGATCTTTATAGGCCAGGAAAAAGTGTGCCGTCACACTTTTAAAGATGTCGTTAGACTTATTAAAACTCTTGAGTTCGTCTTTTATTAAAGGCGGAACCCAGTAAGCGTTATTCTTATATAACTGAAAAGGAAATGTAACAAAGTCTGTCATTTCCTTTTTAGTGATTGCTTCTTGTATGTGAATCATTTTAAATACTATTGCGTTTCTATCTCATCAACACGTTTTTTCTTCTCTTCTTTTTTACCGTCCTTTTTGCCTTTTTCTTCTTTACCGCTCTTAATTTCGATTGGCTTGTAGTTTTTGTCAAAACGCCATGAAAAACCGATTCCGCCAATAACTAAGGATGGCGTATCTTTAATATTCGCTCCTATTGAAGCATCGATCTGAAGGTTTTTGCGAAGCAGGTAAGCTGCACCGCCTCTGAAGATCACATCGGAATAATAATCACTCTGGTAACCCTGGTTTTCTATAAAAGCCGACCATTTCTCGTTGATACCTCTTGTTAGCGTTAAAACGTAACCGTAGCTGGAATAATCGGAAGTGAATTTATCGGCGATAAAGTTACCCACCAATACCCATTGTGCCCCGAAATGATTCTGGGTGATCAACATGGCTTTCGGACTGAAAGAAGGCTCGTCCGGATACCTGTAAATATTGGAAGCACCAAAATTAGCACCTACATAAACCCCGACTGCCGGTACAAACTGACGCCATTTAAAACGGTGGTTTGCTTTCCAGCTGTAAATGTTTACTTTTTCTTCGTGATTTTTAAAAGGATCATACACCAGGTATTTGGCCCCTATGGTGGCCTGTCTGATACCGTTTCGGTTCGTATCGTAATAATCGGTTTTATAACTGTCAAACTGGTATTGGATATCCGCAATAAACTCCAGCTGCTCTAAGAAAGCCCCGTATCGAAGACTTAATTCCCCGCCAAAACCCGAAGACTTATATCCCAGATATTTGTGCTTGTCATTAATATAATATGTGCCGGCTTCTGCCTGAATTACGGTTTTACCTACCGAGAAAGCACCGTGTGATTTTCCGGGGCGGTTCGAGTTGATCTCATCTGTAAACTGGGCGTAATTTAATGAGGTGGTAAAAAGTAAAAGACCTGCAATTTTTAATTTAAAGTGCTTTATCATGGGTAAGTTGCGTTTCAATAGGATATAAACGTAATTCAAATGTAGTTATTTTATTATTATTTTAAGAAATAGAATTTATTTTTAAACGAATGATTTATTAAATTTGACAAAATTTATATATTATGGATACGGCATCATTTAGCGGTTTTGTGCGAACATTGTTATGGATTATCGTTATTTTTTATGCGCTAAAATTTGTAATGAAGTTATTGGCACCTTATTTTTTGCAACAGGTTGTGAAAAAAGCAGAGCAAAACTTCCAGCAACAGCAACAATACTACAATCAGCAAAATACACAGCAATCGCAACAGCAAAATACTCAGGCTAACTTTTCTTCCGATAAACCCAGAGAGAAGAAAAAAGTAGGCGAGTATATCGATTTTGAAGAGATAGAGTAGTGTTTGAAACCTGCTCTTTTTCTTTTTTTACAAGACATTTATTTCTATTTTAGCCTACTATTATTAGGCTAAATTCTTTTTATGAAAAACCTTTCTAAATTTTACCCACATGTACTGGCAATTTTTGGCTTTGTACTGATCTCTTTATTGTATTTCCATCCTGTACTACAGGGTAAAAAAGTATTCCAGTCCGATATTGCTCAATATATCGGGATGGCAAAAGAACAGAACGACTTCAGAAAAACAACAGGCGATGAGCCTTATTGGACAGACAGTGCTTTTGGAGGGATGCCAACTTATCAGTTAGGCGCCAATTATCCTAATAATTTTATCAAACAACTGGATTCTGTTATCCGCTTTTTACCGCGTCCGGCAGATTATTTATTCCTGTATTTTGTAGGATTCTATATTTTACTCCGCGTGTTCAGGGTAGATTCGCTCAAAGCCTTTTTTGGCGCTCTGGCCTTTGGATTCTCGACCTATCTGATTATTATTTTAGGAGTGGGACACAATGCAAAAGCCCATGCAATAGCCTATATGCCAATGGTGGTTGCCGGAGTGATCCTGGTTTTCCGGAAAAGATACCTGCTGGGAGGACTGCTCACTATGGTGGCAGCAGCATTGGAAATCAATGCAAATCACTTCCAGATGACGTACTATCTGCTATTATTCCTGTTGGTAATAGGCATCTGTTTTACCATTCAGTATATCAAAAACAAAGACTTTAAAAACTTAGGAATTGTTATCGGAATTTTTGCTGTAGCCGGTATTTTGAGTATCGGTGTCAATGCAACCAACCTGATGGCAACTTCCGAATATGCCAAATACAGTACCCGAAGCGACAGTGAACTGACATTCAATCCGGACGGCTCTAAAAAAGAAAGCAATAACGCGATGTCCTATGAGTATATCACCGAATATAGTTATGGTATTGCCGAAAGCTTTAACCTGATTGCCCCTCGTTTATTCGGAGGTTCCAACCATGAAAACGTAGGTGTGGATTCGCCAATGTATGAAATGGTTTCCAATCAGGGTGCTTCACCGGAACAGGCAAAAGATTTTGCATCAAGCGTACCGACCTATTGGGGCGATATGCCTATAGTTGCCGCTCCGGCTTATATTGGTGCGGTGGTTTTCTTCCTGTTTATCTTAGCGCTGTTTATCGACAAAAGAAAAATCAAATATGCGTTTCTTGCCGGTGCCTTGTTATCGTTATTCCTGTCATGGGGAAAACATTTACCGGCACTGACGAATTTCTTTATCGACTATGTACCGATGTACAATAAATTCCGAGCCATATCATCCATCCAGGTAATTCTGGAACTGTGTATGCCGGTTTTAGCCGTATTGGGCTTACAATCCTTTTTTAAAGCCGAGGAGAAAGAACGCTGGAATGCTTTGTGGAAATCCGGAGCAGCAGCTTTGGGAGTAGTGGTAATCTTACTATTGTCCAAAGGAATGTTCAGCTTTACCGGAGGAAACGACAGTTACTATTTACAGGCTTACGGAGAAATGGGCGCACCATTTATCCAGGCATTAAAAGAGCAGCGTGCTGCGATGTATGTTTCCGATTTATTGCGTTCCGGAACATTGATCCTGTTGGCAGCGGCAGTATTATGGCTGTTTACAAAAAACAAACTGTCACAGGTTACGGCTGTTGTACTGGTAGGTGTATTAATGGTGGGCGATTTGTTCTTTGTTGATAAAAACTATGTAAACAGCGACAGCTTTGTTACAGCACGTCAGGCAGATGTTCCTTTTGAAGAAACACCGGCCGATGCACAGATATTACAGGATACAACACACTACAGGGTATTTGAAGTAGACGGTAACATGTCGAGTGCAAGAGCGTCCTATTTCCACAAATCTATCGGTGGTTACCATGCGGCAAAACCAAGAAAAATGCAGCAGCTGTTTGACTACCAGATCGCGAAAAACAATATTGGTGTATTGAACATGCTGAATGTAAAATACATCATCCAGAAAGATAACGAAGGAAAAGACATCCCGTTGAAAAATGCGGAAGCAAACGGAAATGCGTGGTTTGTGAGTGAGGTGAAAAAAGTAAACACACCGGATCAGGAAATGAAAGCGCTGGACAAACTGGACACTAAAAAAATAGCGGTTCTAAACCAGAAAGAATTTGCCAATGCGGTAAAAGGAAGCACTTTTGTAAAAGACTCTTCGGCCGTGATTACCTTAAAGGAGTACAAACCGAATTACCTGAAATACACCTCGGATAACCCGAATGAAGGATTGGCTGTTTTCTCGGAAGTATATTATCCGAAAGGCTGGAAAGCGGTTATAGACGGTAAGGAAGTACCGCATTTTGCTGTGAACTATGTATTGAGAGCGATGGAAGTTCCGGCTGGAAAACACACCATTGAATTTAAATTCGAACCGGGAGTGGTTAAAAAAGGAAGCCAGATTTCCTTATTCAGCTTTATTGCAATGCTGATACTGATTATTGCCGGAATTTATTTTGATGCTAAAAAGGAAAAAGAAAACGCAGCATAACTGATAATGAAAAAAGTACTGATCATAACCTATTATTGGCCGCCGGCCGGAGGACCCGGTGTACAGCGCTGGCTGAAGTTTGTAAAGTACTTACCGGACTTCGGAATGGAACCGGTGGTTTATATTCCGGAAAATCCAACCTACCCGTTATTGGACCGGCAACTGGAAGAAGAAGTTCCGGCCAGCATCACGATACTTAAAAAGAAAATTACCGAGCCCTATGCATGGGCCTCGGTTTTTTCAAAAAATAAAACCAGGAAAATCAGTTCCGGGATTATCCCGAATAAAAAAAAGCAGTCGTTCTTAGAACGTTTAATGCTGTGGACAAGAGGTAACCTGTTCATACCCGATGCCCGTGTATTATGGGTAAAACCGTCGGTTGCCTATTTGTCGGAATACATTAAAGAAAACGGAATTGATACGGTAATCACTACCGGACCGCCGCACAGCCTGCACCTTATCGGGCTCGCACTGAAAAAAAAGCAACACATCAAATGGGTAGCCGATTTCAGGGATCCCTGGACCACTATTGGCTATCATAAAGCGCTAAAATTATCCGGCTATGCCGCTAAAAAGCACAAAGACCTGGAACGGGAAGTAATGCAGGAGGCCGATTTCCTTTTGGTAACCAGCCAGACCACTAAAAAAGAATTTGAAGCCATTACGAGCAAACCAATTCATGTTATTACCAACGGCTATGATGTGGAAAAGGTTGTCAAAGAACCTTTGGATGAAAAATTCACCTTAGCCCATATCGGTTCCTTTTTATCGGAGCGCAACCCGAGAATACTCTGGAAAGCCTTGAGCGAACTGGTAAAAGAAGAACCAGGATTTAAGGAGCACTTTCAGCTGAAACTGATCGGGGCAACCAGTCAGGAAATCATGGAAACGATAGACGAGTTTAAACTGGCTCCGTATGTAAACAACCTGGGCTACGTTTCCCATCAGGAAGCGGTACAGCACCAGCGCAAATCGCAGGTGCTGTTACTGATCGAAATTGATTCGGAAGAAACCAAAAGCATCATACCAGGAAAACTGTTTGAATATATGGTTTCCGAAAGACCAATACTCGCTATCGGACCGGAAGAAGCGGATTTTGCAGGCATACTGAAACAAACCAATACCGGTGTTTTTGCCCTGTATGAAGAAAAAGACCTGGTCAAAGAAACGCTTTTAAAATACTATAAAGCCTACCTGGAGCAAAACCTGAAAGTATATCCGGTAGGACTGCAGCAATACAGCCGTAAAAACCTGACGAAACAATTAGCCGATTTATTGAAATAGCATGGGAATTGTCATTAATCAATCCATAAAAAACACGGTGATAACCTATATCGGATTTGTAATAGGGGCTGCCAATACGCTTTTTATGTATCCTAAATTTTTGGGAGAAACCTATTACGGACTAACGGGCTATCTGCTTTCTTCGGCAAACATCATCATGCCGTTGATGGCTTTTGGTGTGCACAATACCCTGATTAAATACTTTACCCATTATAAGACCGAAAAAGAAAAAGAAGAATTCCTGACCTTTGTGTTGTTTCTCCCTTTCCTGCTCATTATCCCGATGTTTCTTTTCGGAACCTTCGGATATTCGGCTGTAGCATCGTTCCTGTCCCGCAAAAACCCGATTATCTTCGATTATGTATGGCAGATTCCGGTGATCGGTTTGTGTATGGGCTATTTTGAAATATTTTATGCCTGGGTAAAAGTACACATGCAATCTGTTTTCGGAAGCTTTATCAAAGAAATCGCCCTGCGTATTCTCATCACGGTTTTCCTGTTTGCCGTTTACTTTAAATGGATCAGTCCGCTGATGTTTATCAATGCACTGATGGGCATCTATTTAGCGACCATGCTATTGATGCTGTTTTATGCCTTTAAAGTAAAGCCCATTGTTTTCCGGTTCCGGCTTCCGGCCAATAGCAGAGCCGTATTGGTCTATTCCTCCTTTATTATTCTATCGGGCAGTATCGCGAACATGCTTCTGGATATAGACAAAAACATGATCGGGCAGTATATCGCGATCGAAAACATAGCCTATTATTCGGTAGCCATCTTTATTGCTACGGTAATATCGGTTCCCAGCCGGGCAATGCACCAGATCACTTATCCGATTACAGCAAAGCTGATGACGGAAAACAAACATGACGAACTGAACGACCTGTATAAAAAAACATCCATATCGTTACAGGTAGTTGGCGGATTGGTCTTTTTGGGAATACTGGTTAATATAAATGAACTGTACACCATGCTTCCCCAAAATTACCGCGGCGGAATTTTTGTTGTTTTTGTGATCGGACTTTCCAAATATTTTGATTTGCTGCTGGGAAATAACAATGCAATCATTTTTAACTCCAAATACTATCGTGCCGTTCTGTTTTTAGGACTGCTGCTGGTGTTTCTGACCATTAGCCTTAACATGTTTTTTATCCCGAGAATGGGTATTGAAGGTGCGGCCATAGCCACCTTGATTTCGATAACATTATACAGCCTGGCAAAGCTCCTTTTTGTGGTCATGCGGATGAAACTGTTTCCGTTTTCCAGAAACACCTTATATTCTTTCGGAATATCATTGTTTTGCTTTTTTGCCTTTTACTATTGGGATTTTCCGTTTCACCCGGTTATCAGTATCGGAATGAAATCAGTCCTGATCACCATCGTTTACCTGTATCTGAACTATTTCTTTAAGATTTCCGAGGATATCAATATGGTACTGCTCAAAGCCTTGAAAATGGCAAAACTCATCAAATAAGAAAACCCGCTCAACAACGGATTGTCTTGCGGGTTTCTTCAAACTAACCAACCAAAATTTTAAACTAACTACACTTAAAATTATTTTTTACTGTCTTTTATCGTTTTGATGTCTTCATTGCTCATCTTCGCTTTGGTACCATCGGCTTTATAATAATAGTAATCATCGTCATTGCTGGCGGTACCTGAGCCGTAGTTGTTATCGTCATAATCATCATTGTCATAAACCGGATAACCGCCATTGCTATAAGGAGCATAAGTATAATTTTGAGACGCATTGTTCACAAAACCGCTCATGTCGATAATCTGCCCTCTGCGGTTGTAAAAAATACGCAAGCCACCTACCTGTGACAAGGCAAAACTGTTATAGCTCATATATACTGTTCCCACTCTTTTAACGCGGTTAGCGCTATCGTAGTTGATAAAAACATTACCTACGCGTTTCACTCTTCCGAAATTATCGTGCTCGATACGAACACCATAGTTGGGCGTATAGTAACCGCGGACATTACCACGGGTTGCCGGAGCGCCGTAGGTTGCATTGACACCGCCACGTCTTGTTCGGGTGTACACCACGGTTTCAGCAGGCTGGGTGTTGAAATCAAATTCACCGTTCGGGAATATATAAAATGCTATGCCTCTTTCCATAAACATAATCGGTTCCGCATTTCGATAGTCAATGCCATAACGCGGTCCGTTACCATTGTTGTCAGAAAAAACAGGGTTTTCTGACGCATTAGCCATACTTCCTACCAGGAACATACTGGCTACTAAAAGTGTAAATTTTTTCATAATACAATAATTTAATAGTTTCCTACTCTATACGTTTTTCGGTTCCACTTCACGAAATCTGTTTTTAAAAAGATGTTCGTTGTTTAGGTAATTCCAATTTGCGTGCCAAAAAAAATTACAGAGGACGGCGGTGTGCCCTATAAGAATTAAAATAATAACTATCTGTCTGGATAACAGTGGCTTTCGGGTATGTTAAAAATGACGTAAGAAAATGATTTGCCCAAATAATTTAAAAGAACAAATGGGTGAAAGGATTAAAAAGTAGTATATTCGTTTGCCGATTTATCGGAATAACCCAACAATACTAAAAATAACTAACTAAAAAATGAAAATCTTAACGAAAAGTTTAGTGGTATCACTATTCGCAGCAATGTACGGGCATACAACCCAGGCCCAGACATTTGTACAGGCTTATGCGAATATTGTGAACCAGAGTTCCCAATCGGGGATTTTAACGAATCTGACCGAGTTTGAAAACCTGGGCGTCAAATACAGGGGAACTGCTGCGCAGGCTAACACGCTGGAATGGCTGAAAAACAAATACCTGAGCTATGGTTATACCGCCAGCCAGCTCACGGAAGACACATTTACCTATTCGGGAGCGACCTGTAAAAACCTGATCGTAACCAAGATCGGAACGCTTTATCCGAATACCTATGTGATTGTTTGCGGACATTATGATACGATCACCGGAACCGGAACGAACGACAACGGCAGCGGAACGGTAAGTATCCTTGAAATTGCCCGTTTACTGGAAAATATCCCCACAGAATACTCCATTAAATTCATCAACTTCAGCGGGGAAGAAGACGGCCTGAGAGGAAGCCAGCACTATGTGAGTACGGTTGTGAACGGAACGACTCCGAAAATGAATATTAAAATGGTATTCAATATCGACGAAGTGGGTGGAGTAGCCGGAAAGGTGAACAATACAATTACCTGCGAACGCGACACGTCCAGCCCGACAGCAAATAACGCTGCCTCAAATACCATTACCAACGAACTGATCCAGTGCGTGCAGCTGTATTCGCCGTTACAGACAAAATTATCCTATGCCTATGCCTCCGATTATATGCCTTTCCAGTCGAATGGCGAGGTAATTACCGGTTTTTTTGAAACAAACGAAACCACTTTTGCCCATACCGTAAATGACTTACTCGTTAATATGGATCCGGTATATGTATTTAATGTAGCCAAAGCTGCTACCGGAGCAACCCTGCATTTTGCCAAAGCAACCACGTCAGCCATCCTGAGCAGAGAGGATTTTGACAATACTTTTAATGTGAGTTTCTTTCCAAATCCGGTAAAAGATCTGCTAACCATTAACAAAGGGAAATTAGAAGCAAGTCATTATACTTTTTCGATTTTGGACATCAACGGAAAGCAGGTTTTAAATCATAAAGTAAACGATGCAAAATTGCTGGAAACAGTAAATGTAGGTACATTGAGCAAAGGAATCTATATGGGGGTGCTGGAAGCAGAAGGGCACCGGATCTCAAAGAAAATTATAATAGAGTAACAACTCGTTGTATAGCAGGATTGCTACAGTTTGGTATCTCAAATTGTGCAGAAGAAAACAACATTCCGTTATACCTTTGCCGCAAACCGAGAATAAACATTAAGGAAAAGTGGAAAACACTGGAAAAACACATATTCGATTAAACAAAAAGCCCTTCCCGATATCAGGAAGGGCTTTTTTATTATAGCTTGTCTTTTAAATATTTTCCGGTAATGGAAGCTTTGTTTTTGGAAACTTCCTCCGGTGTACCGAAAGCCATTAACTGGCCGCCGTTTTCACCGCCTTCTGGGCCGATATCAATAATATAATCGGCACATTTAATTAAATCCAGATTGTGTTCGATAACAATAATGGAATGCCCTTTTTCGATTAATGCCTCGAAAGAAGCCAGTAACTTTTTAATATCGTGAAAATGCAGACCGGTTGTTGGTTCATCAAAAACAAACAATGCCTTGTCTTTTGTAACGCCTTTTACCAGGAAAGAAGCCAGTTTTATACGTTGTGCTTCACCACCGGACAGGGTAGAAGAGGATTGTCCCAATTGTACATATCCCAAACCAACATCCTGTAACGGCTGTAATTTCTGGGTAATTTTGGTCTGACCGTGCAAATTGAAAAAAGCAATCGCATCGTCAATGGTCAGGGTCAGCACATCGTCGATATTTTTATTCTCGAAATTAACTTCCTGTATTTCCTTTTTAAAACGTTTTCCGTTGCAGGTTTCACATTCCAGGTGAACATCGGCCATGAACTGCATTTCGATCGTAACGGAGCCTTCTCCTTTACAGGTTTCGCAACGTCCGCCATCGACATTAAAAGAGAAATGTTTCGGCTGGTAGCCTCTCATTTTAGAAAGATGCTGTTTGGAGAACAAATCACGGATATCGTCATACGCCTTGATATAGGTCACCGGATTGGAACGCGAACTACGGCCAATCGGGTTCTGGTCCACATATTCAATATGCTTGATATGGGAATAACTGCCTTTCATTTCGGTGAATTGCCCGGCTTTTTCGCCAACGCCTTCCAGCTGTTTCTGCATGGCAGGAAACAGTATTTTTTTTACCAAAGTACTTTTTCCGCTTCCGGAAACTCCGGTAATAACCGTAAGGCATTCCAGAGGGAAAGTAACGTTGATGTTTTTTAAATTGTTTTCACGGGCACCGATAATGTCAATATGATTTTTGAACTTCCTTCTTTTTTTAGGAACTTCAATTTCCATGGTACCGTTCAGGTATTTGGCGGTAAGTGAATCTGCTTTCAGGATCTCCTCATAAGTTCCCTGAGCAACAAGATCACCACCCAAAGTTCCGGCTTCCGGTCCGATATCAATGATCATATCGGCAGCTTTCATGATATCCTCATCGTGTTCCACAACAATTACGGTATTCCCTAAATTGCGCAGGTTTTCCAATACGGTTATCAGGCGTTCGGTGTCTTTGGGGTGCAAACCGATACTCGGTTCATCCAGAATATACATGGATCCTACAAGGCTGCTTCCCAAAGAAGTGGCCAGATTGATACGCTGCGATTCTCCTCCGGAAAGTGTTGCCGAATTACGGTTTAACGTTAAATAGCTTAATCCTACTTCATCCAGAAAGCGCAAACGATTGTTGATCTCGATCAAAAGACGTTTGGCTACTTTTTCATCATATTCAGATAAGGTAAGCGCTTTAAAAAAATCGATCAGGTTTTTAATTGGCAGATCAACCAGGTCGGAAATGGTTTTCCCGCCCACAAAAACATAATTTGCTTCCGGGCGCAGACGCTTTCCTTTACAAACATTACATTTCGTTTTTCCGCGGTAACGCGACAGCATCACGCGGTTCTGGATTTTATAATTTTTCTCTTCCAGTTCCTGGAAAAAATCATCCAGTCCGGTAAAGAATTTATTCCCTTTCCAGATCAGTGCTTTTTGAGCATCTGTTAATTCAAAGAAAGGTTTGTGTATCGGGAAATCAAATTTATAAGCACTGTTCACCAATTGATCGCGGTACCAGCTCATGCTTTCACCACGCCACGGATAAACGGCATTTTCATATACAGACAGGGCTGTGTTGGGAATAACCAGCTCTTCATCAATACCGATTACGTTTCCGTAACCTTCACATTTCGGGCAGGCTCCGTAAGGATTGTTAAAGCTGAACAAATGAACATTCGGCTCCAGGAAGGTAATCCCGTCCATTTCGAAGCTGTTGCTGAACACGATGCGTTTCTCGCTATTTACTTCCTGCAAATAACATTCCCCTTTACCTTCATAAAAAGCAGTCTGGGCGGCATCGGCAAGGCGGTTGTAAAATTCTTCATCTTCCTTTACAACAATCCTGTCAATGATTAATAAAACATCTTTATTGTCCAGCGTATGCTGTTCGATCTCATCCAGACGCACCATTTGGTTGTCGACTAAAACACGGGCAAAACCCTGTTGCAGCAGCACCTTTAGTTTGTCTTCCAGTTTTCTGCCGTCTTCCAGGTGAATAGGCGCGAGCAGCAACCATTTGCTGTCCGGTTCAAATTGCTGAACCTGGTCAATTACATCCGTTACGGTATCTTTTTTTACTTCACGGCCGGAAACCGGAGAAATGGTTTTCCCGATCCGGGCATATAGTAATTTCAGGTAATCGTAAATTTCGGTAGAAGTTCCCACGGTAGAGCGGGCATTGGTGGTATTTACTTTCTGTTCTATGGCAATAGCCGGAGCAATACCTTTGATATATTCTACTTTCGGCTTGTCCAGCCTGCCTAAAAACTGTCGGGCATAGGAGGACAAACTTTCCACATAACGGCGCTGTCCTTCGGCATATAACGTATCGAAAGCCAGGCTCGATTTTCCCGATCCCGAAAGACCAGTCACAACCACTAATTTATTTCGCGGAATAGCGACATCGATGTTCTTTAAATTGTGTAGTTGAGCCCCTTTTATGATAATATTCTTTTTGGGCTCGAGTGTTGTGATATCCGTTTTCATAGCAAAAAATCAATGGAATGCAAAGATAGTCAAAAAGAAA
Source organism: Flavobacterium inviolabile (assembly GCF_013389455.1). NCBI lineage: Bacteria > Pseudomonadati > Bacteroidota > Flavobacteriia > Flavobacteriales > Flavobacteriaceae > Flavobacterium > Flavobacterium inviolabile. Next base: position 2,272,003 of record NZ_CP058278.1, read on the forward strand.
TTTTTTATTTTTCTTATTGCTAAAGATTCTGATAAAAAAGTTATTCCTTTTTAAAGAGCCGGTTTCGCGGGATTCGGCCTGCATTTTTGATACTAAAAACAGGAAATTATTGTATGAAAATATGTTAATTTTTAAAATTGTGTTGCTATGTAACAAAATATTATGTTATATTTGGCTTAACATTAAATCTAATTTAACATTTGCCTATAGGATAAAAATACTTTTTAGAAAACATTTTTTCGAAAATCCAAACCAAAAACTAAAAGGTATTGTTATGGCTAATGTTGTACTTCCAGACGCTGTCTTGGTGAAAAATTATGTAGGTGGAGATGAAACTGCTTTGGCTACACTAATTGAGAGACATCAATCAAAAATTTATGGTTTTATTTATTCTAAAGTAATGGATCGTGAAATTACGGAGGATATATTTCAGGATACCTTTATTAAGGTAATAAAAACATTAAAAACAAAAAACTATAACGAAGAAGGTAAGTTTTTACCCTGGGTGATGCGTATTTCACATAATTTGATTGTCGATTATTTCAGAAAATCGAAAAAAATGCCTTATCACAGAGAAACGGAAGAGTTTTCTATTTTTTCTATCATGACCGACAACAGTCCGAATGTGGAAAACCGGATTATCAGTGAGCAGGTAGAAGTGGATTTACAGCGTTTAATCGAGGAACTTCCTGAGGATCAGAAAGAAGTACTGGTAATGCGTATGTATCAGGACCTTAGCTTTAAGGAAATCGCCGATTTAACCGGAGTGAGCATCAATACAGCTTTGGGAAGAATGCGTTATGCGTTGATGAACCTGAGAAAAGTGATCGAGAAAAATCAAATTATTTTAACGAACTAAACAATATTATATATAAAGATGCGTTATATTAGTATAATTAAAGCACTAATATGGCAAAACTTTACTCTAAGAAAAAAAAAGCAAGTCAAACTATGTTACCTAAAAAAGAAACTATAAGTTTTTTACTCAGTTATTCTAAAGCATTGAGTATTGTTAAAGTAGGTGATTTGACGTTTGAAAATCTTGCTAATTAAGGAACATCCCGGTACATAGTATCGGGATGTTTTTTATTTAGCGGTTTTCGGACTCTTTTTATAATACTCGTCTATAACCGATTTCCTTCCGATGGTCTGGGTGATAATATCTTTTTCCAGGCTCCATCCTCTTGCCGGAGAATATTCCCTACCGTACCAGATGATCTGTAAATGCAGGTCGTTCCATAATTCACGCGGGAAAATGCGTTTGGCATCCTTTTCGGTTTGCTGTACATTTTTTCCGTTCGATAAATTCCAGCGGTACATCAGTCGGTGAATGTGGGTGTCTACCGGGAAAGCCGGAACGCCAAATGCCTGCGACATAACCACACTGGCTGTTTTGTGTCCAACGGCAGGCAGCTCTTCCAGCGCGGCAAAATCCTGCGGTACTTCGCCGTTGTGCTTGTCAATCAGGATCTGCGACAAACCGTGTATCCCTTTTGATTTCATGGGTGATAATCCGCATGGTCTGATGATCTCCTTGATTTCTTCCACACTCATTTTTACCATATCATAAGGATTGTCGGCCTTGGCAAACAATAAAGGTGTGATCTGGTTTACCCGTACATCGGTACATTGTGCCGAAAGCAAAACCGCTATTAACAAGGTGTAGGGATCTTTATGATCTAACGGAACCGGGATTTCGGGATATATTTCATTTAACGTATTTATAACAAATGTGATTTTATCTTCTTTGGTCATTTTTGCCTACTTTTATAAAAACAAATATACGGCGATGACAACATTAAAAAAAGGCGATAAGGCTCCTAATTTTTCGGGAGTTGATCAGGATGGAAAAACACATACTCTGGCAGACTATAAAGGAAAAAAGTTAGTAGTGTTCTTTTATCCGAAAGCAAATACTCCGGGATGTACGGCCGAAGCCTGTGATCTGAGAGATAATTTTGAGCGTTTTCGGGCAAACAATTATGAATTGCTGGGTGTGAGTGCTGATAGTGCCAAAGCGCAGGGTAAATTCAAAGAAAAATATAGCTTTCCTTTTCCGTTACTGGCAGATGAAGACAAATCGGTTATTCAGGCTTTTGGCGTGTGGGGACCTAAAAAGTTTATGGGTAGAGAGTATGACGGGATTCACCGTACCACTTTTGTAATTGATGAAAACGGAATTATTGACGAGGTGATTTCGGAAGTAAAAACCAAAGCACATGCCAGTCAGATCTTAAAATAAGACATAAAAAAAGCCGGAATTTCCGGCTTTTTTTATAGGTATTTATCTTAATTGGAGGTTTCTTCTTCCAGTTGTTTTTGTTCGCCGCAGCCAAACAAGTGATTCACTTTAATCAGTTCGGCGATACCTTCCGGAAGCATTTCTTCCCATCCCTGCTGCCCGTCATGAATCATTTTTAAAACTTCACGGGAGAAGATCTTTAAGTGTTCTTTATCAAAATCAGTGATGTCCACCACTTTTCCGTTATAGGCAAAGAACTTGTACAGTTCTTTCATACGCGGATGTACTTTCAGGTTTTGAGAGGTAACAATGTTTCCGTCTTCATCTTCCATAGGATACAGGAATACTTTTAAGTCGCGGTAGAATAATTTACCGAAGGCTTCCAGTATACCACCGCTTAAATGACGGTAATATTTCTCATCAAAAATATCGATCAGGTTGCTCACACCCATAGCCAGTCCCATTCTTGCTTTGGAATACTCAGAGAAATATTCCACTACTTTATAATATTCCTGGAAATTGGAGATCATAACTGTTTGTCCCAATGAACAAAGCAGTTCGGCACGGTCCATAAAGTCACGTTCGTCAATTTCTCCTTCGGATAACAGGTTGGATAAAGTGATTTCGAAAATAACCATCGCATTTTCTTTGTCTACTTTTTTCTCTTCCAAGAACATTTCATAGGACTTCTGGTACATGTCCATATTTACTTTGGTTACCGGGCGGAAACTTCCGCGCAGAGCCAGGATGTTTTTACGGTAAAGTATCGAAGCCGGCAGGATGTTGTTTCCGTCTGGACCAAACATCACCGCATCGGTCATTCCGTTTTTCACTAATTGTAAGCTCATTAAACGGTTGTCGACATCTTTAAAACGCGGACCGGAGAAATTGATGGTGTCAATTTCCAGCTGGTCTTTGTCCAGGTGATCGTACAGGTAACGCAATAATTTTTTAGGATCATTGTGTTTGTAATACGCTCCGTAAATAAGGTTAACACCTAAAATACCCAGGGTTTCCTGTTGCAGTCTCGGATCTGTTTCCTTAAAACGGATGTGCAGTATGATTTCGTTATAATCTTCTTCCGGGTCCAGCTGGTATTTAATACCAACCCATCCGTGTCCTTTGTATTGTTTGGCAAAATCAATTGTTGCTACAGTATTTGCATAACTGAAGAACATTTTGCTGGGATGTTTGTCTCTTTTTAAGCGTTCTTCTACAAGTCTTATCTCGTGAGAAAGCATTTTTTTTAACCTGCTTTCAGTAACATAGCGGCCGTCATCTTCCACTCCGTAAATAGCATCACTAAAATCCTTGTCATAAGCCGACATTGCTTTTGCAATTGTTCCGGAAGAACCACCGGCTCTGAAAAAATGCCTTACTGTTTCCTGTCCGGCGCCAATTTCAGCAAAGGTTCCGTAAATGTTTTTGTTGAGGTTAATGCGGAGAGCTTTTTCTTTTAGAGCGGGGATGTGTTCAATCTCCCGGTCTCCTTTTAAAGTAATTTCGTTATCTGAGTTTTTCATAAGTGCCATAATGTTGCAAAGTTAGCAAAATAGGCAGTCTAATAAAAGAGAATGATTCTATTTTAATAAAGTAAAAAGCAAAAAATGCCAATTGAAGCAGGGCGGTTGTGCTTTAATTGTTTGATAGAGAGCTGTAAAAAATAATGCCGGTTTAAAACCGGCATTGAAAGTGTTATTTGTTATGCTGCTGTAAATCAACAGCATTATTGTAATCTTCTTCGATAAAGATAAATTTGTATTCCCTGCTGTTTTTTGTTTCCAGTAATAAAATGAAATTTTTAGGATTCAGAAAATTTCGTATGCTCGTGGTATTTGTGGTGAAGTGCTGAATCTTTTTGTTGTCAAAGATTATTGTCACGGAATCGGATAAACTAATGATATCGCTGGCACTTCCGAACATAAGATTTATTTGCTGCGTCAGAGAATTTTCCTTTGCTAACGGAAAGGTGTATTCTTTGGCCGATTTATAACTTTTTATCGTGATATCATGTCCGCTTTTGTTGATATATGTGTATTTCTCAATAAAAGTTTCGTCTACTATTTTACTGCAAAAGATCACTGAAAACATGATAATCAACAACAGTAAAAGTGATATAACTGACCGGTTTCTCATTTTCTTACTTTAGGGTTCTCCCGGATTTTTAAAACAGGAGGGAACGGTATTGTTATTGCATGTTCCAGAAACTAAAAGTAGCTTCAAGATTGCTTTCTGTTGGATTGTTAAATTTCGTTATGATACTGTTTTTCCAGGCATCCCAGGTTTTCTGGTTTTGCAAAGCATCTTCAATTTGTCTGATGGTATATCCGGAAACTTTGTCCTGATACGATTTTGGTAAAACATTCCAGGGGTTTGCATCGGTAAAATACCAGGTGCAGCTTCTTGTTTTGAATCCGTCAATGGCATCCTGTACCATTCCGGTATAACGTAATCTGTTGTAGGATGATTCATAATCGGTGTACACCATTCGGGTAAGGCTCCATTCAACCCCTCGTGCCCATGTTTCCACAACAATCTTATCCGAATTTTTAAAGTTGCTGCCGCTGCTCATGCTCCAGTGCGAAGCGTGCCCCAGTTCGTGTATGGTTGTTGCGTAAGTACGGTATCTTGGATTTTGAGGATTAAAGATATGGATATGGCTGCCCAGTCCTAAAAATCGTCTTGCCGGTGATGCGTTTCCGTCATAATCGCTGTTGGTTTCATTTACCGCTTTGATTTTTAGCTGTGTTTTCCAGAAACCGTTTTGCGGCGGTCTTCTTAAGCCTAAAATGTTTTTGTAGTAGTAATGATGAGCAGCGCGGAATATCGTTGAATAGTAGCTGTGAATGCTGGTTGCTACGTGGTGAACATCCCAGTTTCCGGTTTTTTTAGGGCCGTCTAATTTAGCTGTAGAAAACAACCATCCTTTACGGATCTGGAAATCATATCTTTCGTAGTCGTAGCTGTAATTTGCCGGACGTTTGAATGTTCCGTCGCAGCTGTAGTAACCGTTTGCGTCTACAAAACCGGTATGTGTAGTGAACCATCTTCTGGCGCATACTTTTAGTCCTTCAACACCAATGGTTCCTAATTTGTCGTCATACATCGTGATTCGTCCTGCCGGTCTCCAGCTGCTTCGTGCAGCAACTCCGATATTTTCTTCTTCATGATCGTTACCGGTTAATACTAAAGAACGTTCCACAAGTTCTTCGGGTGTTATTCCGTGTAATACTACCGGTGTTGGCGGATTTCCTTCTTTGATATCGGCAATTTTTTCTTCATCCGGGATAAAAAGCTCATCCAGGATCTGGTGTTCCACTTCCGGCATCGGTTTGTTCACCGGAATGGAAGCATAGCGATAACCCGGCTGGTCCTCTGCAACGCCTTCATCGCGGTAAGAATCTAAATCGTATCCTTCCGGGAAAGCAACATCAAGCGGGAAAGTGTACATGACAATAGTACTGTCCTGCTTTAACAGATCTATCATGTCCTCATTTTGCGGCATGAATTTTACGTAATAGTGAGTGGTTGTAATGCCGGACATTTCTTTTGCACGGTCAATATCTCCTTCTGTTAACAGATCGGCGTATGCTCTGAGCATGTTTGTTACGGAATATGGATTCTCAAGCTGTGTTGAGCCATCCGGAAGCCGCTGACTTAATGTGGTGTTTGTTTTGGATTGGCTGTTTTGATCTTCATTCCAATCTTTTTTGTCACAGCTACCCAAAGTAAGTAGTGTGATCGCAATTAGTCCTAGTAAAACTTTTTTCATTGACATTGGTTAAAGGTTAGTATTATTTTTTCTCAGCTTTGCGAAATTATTAAAAAACAATTGATATGCAAGTAATGTGGTTTGTTTTTAATGTTTTGATAATGTTTAAATTATGTTTAAAAATAAAGAAAGTGCAGCTTCCGTATTGTAAATCAGGTACTGCAATCTATGACAGATTATCTGTTATGAAAGAGTGTAAAACAATGGTTTTGAGTGATATATTTGTATTTTTTGTTAGGTTTGTTTGTGGTTTTTTAATTTTATAACTGGTGCGATTTGCACTTATTTTGTAAAGAGATAAATTACAGTGTCTGTTTTTGTTTTTTTTCGATTCAGGTGTAAAAAACGGTGTCTGATATTGGGAAGAGGTCTTAAAAAAGCTGATGACTATTGATGGAAAGCAATGCTAAAAAGTGGCTCAGGCTAACATTGGTTCTTTGAAAAAGGGATCGGGGAGTTTGTAACGTGTTTTATCTGCCGGTTTCCGTTGTCCGGTAATTTCCCGGTCATAAGGAATTAAGGCTTTTGCGGAAACGGGAAAGAGCGTCAGTGGTTAAATGGTATTCAAATCGTTTCTAAACTATTATTTGTTCGTTTTTATTAGCTTTATTGTATAGGGATTTAGGAGACAGATTCTTATTTTTGTAAAAAAGAAGACCACTTTGAAAGTATATTTTTTGGGAACAGGAACTTCACAGGGAATCCCTATTATCGGAAGCGATCATCCCGTTTGTCTGAGTGATGATCCGAGAGATAAACGATTGCGGGTATCCGTTTTAATGCGTTGGGAAGATCATAATGTTGTAATTGATTGTGGACCGGATTTCAGGCAGCAGATGCTCACGGCTAAATGTGCTAAGCTGGACGGGATACTGTTTACGCATGAACACGCCGATCATACAGCCGGTCTGGACGATATCCGGCCTTATAATTTCCGGCAGGGTCCCATGCCTGTATATGCACACGAACGGGTGATAGCAAGCCTTAAAAGACGATTTGACTATATTTTCGAGACCGAGAACCGCTATCCCGGCGCGCCTTCTGTGGCTGTTAGCGAAGTGAAAAACGATGCGGCTTTTGTTTTGGGCGGTAAAACGGTGATCCCGATAAATGTATGGCATGGCGACTTGCAGGTATTTGGTTACCGCATAGACGATTTTGCCTATCTGACCGATGTGAAAACCATTGACGCTGCAGAAGTGGAAAAACTCAAAGGAGTAAAGGTGCTTGTGGTGAATGCCCTACGGGTGGAACCGCACATTTCCCATTTTAATCTGGAAGAAGCTTTGGCGTTTATCAGCCATATTCAGCCGGAACGTGCCTATCTGACCCACATCAGCCATCATATGGGATTTCACGGAGAAGTGCAGGAAAAACTGCCGAAAAACGTATTTTTGGCTTACGATAATTTAGAAATTACAATTTAATACTATGAAAAAAGCAATACTCTATCTCTTTATTTTATCCTTATTGTTTAATGTTTTTCAATACATGAATTCCAATAAGATATTGAAAACGCAACAGAAAGAACTGGATACTGCCAAGTTAAGAATCGATAAAGTACGCGATTCCATTAATACGATTCTTGTTGAAAAAAACGACAGTGATTATTTCTCATTGGAATATGACGATGATGCACAGGAGTATTTTTCCCGTTATGATGTGATGAAAGTAGCCGCTAAGGTAAAAGAGGATCTGGTTACTTTAAACGATGCCAAAACCGGAAATGCCATGATTCCGTATGAACCGATTGATGGAAAAAAGTTTATCATCAGTAAAATAAAAATCCTGAATCACCGTTGGATTATAGCCGACTTTTATAGCGGTGCGGTGCGGGGAGAAGTACTGTTAAAGTATTTTCACAACGAAGACAAGCCTACAGATTTTGAAAGAATCGATGCAATTTTGTTTTCGAATACGGTAAAATAAAACAATTATTTTATATTTTTATAACTGCATTGTTTCTGCTTTCGCAACTTTGAAAGGAGAGGCGGTTTAAAGCAGTTGACCCAACTATTTGCAGGACGAAAAAAAATTATAAATGAAAAAGATAATCCCATTAATTGCATTCAGTTTCTTTTTCGTTTCGTGTGATCTCATTATGAAAAAGCATGACAGCGAAGATGAGGTGGTTGTAAACCCCAAACAAATGGTATTAGGAACCGATAAAGACGAACACGGATGTGTGGGGTCTGCCGGTTACAGATGGTCCATTCTTAAAAAAGACTGTATCCGTGTCTTTGAAGAAGGATTTCGCATGAATCCGGTAAAAGAAACCCCGGTGGATACCGAAGAAGAAATTGAAGAACCGATCATCAGCAGTTTTGTAACTTTTGAAAAAGACGGGGACAGAGCCGAATTGTTCTTACCGGAAAAAAAGGAATCGGTTATTATGACCAGAGAGAAAGAAGGTAAACCGTATCATGGCGGCGAGTGGACACTGGAAACCGATGGCGGCTTATCGCTGAAAGTAAACGGTGTGATGAAATACAAAGGCGCATTGACAGAAGAAAAAGCGGTAACCGGAAGTGATAATCCGGAGCAATAACAAATACGCAATAAAAAAGCCCTGAAATTTTCAGGGCTTTTTTATTATTGTTGTAACCAGGTTTTGAAATCGTAAAAATTCTGCGGTGCAACACCATGTCCCACAGGATATTCTTTATAAACAACATCCAGTCCGAGTGCTTTTAAGAACTCCGGAGCTTTCCGGGCCCAGTCCACAGGAATAACCTGATCGACTGTTCCGTGTGAAATAAAGAATTTCAGCCTGGAGATCGCTTTAGTCTGAAAATCGGGAGCAATAATATCCGGATTCACATAACCGCTCAAAGCCACTACGCGCTGTATCTTTTCCGGGTTGGACAAGGCTGCTGCATAACTTAAAATAGCGCCCTGGCTAAAACCGATTAACGTAATCTTATCTTTATCTATCGGGTAATTTTCCAGTAATTCATCAATAAAGGTAACGATCAGCTCGCGGGATTCCACCGCTTCTTCATCGTCTGAAAACTTGTTTGCATCCGCATCAAAATGAATGCTGTACCAGGCGTTGCCATAAGGAGGCATCGGGTGTGGTGCACGGGCGGAAACCACGAAATATTCTTCCGGCAATTCGGATGCAAAAGAGAACAGATCCTCTTCATTACTGCCATAACCATGAAGCAGCAGCAGCAACGGATTTTTATCTGATTTTATTTTGGGTTCTCTAACGAGATGAAATAAGGATAAATTCATTTTATGCTAAATTTTTAAACCATTTTTGGAAATATTCCCCAAGAATAGGGATTGTTTTCATTTCGTTCTGTAAAGCGCCAACCAATCCGTAAGCCCATAGTACAAAGAAGAAAATGAAGAAAGCAGAAGAAACCATCCAACTGTCGGCATAACCCACAAAATAAGCCAAAACATAAAATGAAAGATGAATTCCAAAGGCCTGGCGGATGTGAAAACCGGCAAACGGGTTTTTCGTTTCCATATTCATAAAAATGGCAATAATGGTTCCGATTATTGTGATATAGCCAATAATCGCGGTTGTTTTACCTTGTTCGACAGTATTGTTCATAGCTTATTCGTTTAAAATTAAAATTCCCTGATTGTAAATACCATAGGCTTTTCCTTTCATAGGCTGACCTAAGAATGCGGAATTTTTTGATTTGGAAAGAATGTCTTCTTTCGAAAATTTCCAGTTGCCTTCGGTGTTAAACAAACTTATTGAAGCTTTGTTGCCTTCTTTAATCGCTTGTTTTTCGATCTTGAAAATGCTTTTTCCGGCTGTCAGTTTTGCGACGATAACATCCGCCGGCAATACGGTTAGTAAGGCTCCAAAAGCACTTTCCAGTCCGATGGTTCCGTTTTTGGCATTGTCAAATTCCATTTTTTTATGTTCGATATCGAGCGGATTGTGATCGGTTGTTATCATGTCGATTGTTCCGTCCAGTACACCGGCGATAAGCGCTTTTCTTTCGTTCTCATCACGCAAAGGCGGCGTTACTTTATAGCGGGTATCGAAATTGTTCAACGTTTCATCGGTTAAAACCAGATGGTGTACCGCTACGCTGCAGGTAACGTTTAATCCTTTGGCTTTTGCTTCTCTGATTAAAGTTACGGATTTTGCCGTAGATATTGTCGGGATATGCAGTTTCCCTCCGGTATATTCCAAAAGAAACAGGTTGCGGGCAATCTGAATTTCTTCGGCAAGTCCCGGAATTCCTTTTAATCCCAGTTTGGTACTGGCAATCCCTTCGTGAACAACACCGTTCCCTTTTATTTTTTCATCCTGACAATAGGTAATCACCAGTCCGTCGAAATCCTGTACATATTGCAAGCCTATCTTTAACAGGTTGGCATTGTCAAGACTTTTGTTATAATCGCCAAAAGCAACGGCTCCGGCATTGGTCATGTCAAACAGTTCCGCCAGGTCTTTACCTTCGCTGTTTTTGGTTAACGCACCAATCGGATGCAGCTGTGTAGCTGCTTTTCCGGATTTATGAAGTACGAAGCTCACTTCTGTCTGGTTATCGATAACAGGAGCGGCGTTCGGTTGTAAGGCAATATTGGTAAATCCGCTTTTTGCGGCAACCTGAAGTCCGTTGGCAATGGTTTCTCTTTCTTCATAACCCGGTTCTCCCAGGGAAACAGAGCTGTCAAACCAGCCTTGGGAAACATGAAGATTATCCCGTTCGATTATCGTTGCGTTTTCTTCATTGGACAGATTCTGTCCGATCGTTTTTATAATTCCGTCAATAATTTTAATGTCCGCCGTCTGATTGTGAAAGGGACTTTCGGTATCGATAATTGTTGCGTGTTTAAGAATTACATTCATTTTACGAATTTTTGGATCAGTAGTTCTAATAATAAAAATAGTAGTGTTGCGATGATAAAATACTTCCAGGCTTCGCTGGCTGTTCTTGTCGAATGGATATCGTTAAAAACAGTAGCAATAGAATCCACTTTGGTATATTTATCGAATAAGTTGTCGTTTTGTAAGCTCAGATCACTTTCGGTACGGGCATGATTAAAGCTGATATTTTTTAAAACTGTTTTGTTTTTGGTCAGGCTGTAATTGCCGGATTGTTCCGGATAGTCGCCAAAGGACAGTTTTATTTTATTGTTCAGGATTTGCTGCATCGGGATAAAATCCGAAGTTTCATTCTGTACGGTTACCACTTCGTCCTTGGATAATAAAACATCCAGGATCATGCTTTTATTGTCGCCGATGGTAAATTCCGTGATACCGGATTTCTGATTGTTTTGTGCCATATTGTAAAAAGTAGGCACAATCAGCGGGGAATTCTGGAAATTACTGTTTGTTTTGTTGATAGGAGCGCTAAACAGGTACAGGGTTCCGATTTTGTTGGTCTGCGAACCCAGGAACGGTGTCTGGTCATCATAGCTGAGTATCGCTGCCGGATTTCCGCCCAGTCCGAAAGAGCTGTTAACTTTCGGGTATTGGAAATTATCGGTTTTCTTTTCAAAAACAGTTTGGTATAGCGGATGGCTGAAAGCGATTTTGGTAATTTGTTTTTCGGCCGTTTGCAGCGGATTCATTTTTAGTCCTCCGAAATTCCCTAAGAAAGTGGTCAGGTTTTGTGCCGAACCGTCAGCAGCAGGAATCAGGACAATATTACCGCCTTTATCGTAAAAAGCTTTTAAGGTGGTTTGTAACGACTGCGGAATGTCTTTTAGTTCGTTCAGGATAATGGCATCCTGTTTGTCCAGTGCGTTGTAATCTACACTGTTCAGTTCCTCGCTTTTGTAATTAAACTCATCTGCAGTATAAATTCGGGACAGGAATGCATTTTTAGCATTTTCGCCTATAGCGATCACATTCGATTTTTCCGGTTTGGAAATGCTGAAATAATAGGTATTGTCATAGTTCAGACTGTTGTCTTCAATGGCGACATACCCGTGAAAATCCTTTTTAGGCAGTGTAAAGTGAACCGATTTTTGAGCAGTATCGAATTTTACAACCGTTTTAGCCGTCAGGTTTTTTCCGTTATAAACAGCCATCGGCAATTCGTTTTCATAGTCACCGTAAGCGGTTACGTCTACTTTAATTTCATAAAAGTTATCCAGATGCTGGCTGATTGAAACCTTATCAATACTAACGTTGGTTTTGTTTTCCGCTTTTGGAATGATAAAATAGGCGGGTGTTTTATCGTCCAGTTTGTCTGCACTTTTTGCATCCTGAGCAATAGCATCGGTGATTACCACAATGTCTTTCGGAACATTGTGTTTTTTAGCGGCTACTTTACTTAGTAAAAAGTCCAGCTGGAACGGTGTGGAACTGTACGGTAATGTCTGCAGTTCTTTCTGGATGGATTTAATATCGGTATCCCAGAAAGCTTCGGTATTGGTAACGAGCGAAAAACGCTGGTTGTCGGATGTGTTTTCCAAAAGATCCTGAACGGCTCTTTTTAAGAGTTCACCCCGGTTTCCTTTTGCCTGCATGGAAAAAGAATTATCGAGTATGATAATCATTTCATTTCCGGTATTTTTAGCGTCTTTGGCATCAAAATAAGGCTGAGCGAAAGCCAGTACCAGACAGGCGAGCAGTAACAAACGGGTACACAATAAAAGCCACTTTTTCAGTTGGGAGCTTTTACGGGTTTGTATGCTGAGTTCTTTTAGGAAACGTACGTTTGTGAAGTATTCTTTCTTAAAACGACGCAATTGAAACAAATGAACCAGAATTGGTATTACCAATAGAAAGAGGAAATACAGAATTTCAGGATGTTTGAATTGCATTTTATTTTAATGTTTGTCAAAAATAGTAATTACTTTTTAGTTTTCGACAGTAGTTAAAGGCTGATTTAAGTTTTCGTTATTAAATTTTAAAAAAATAAGCTATACAGATAGCTTATTTCTTTTTCTTTTTGGCCGCTCTGGTTTTTTCCACCCCGCGGTTTCTTGGTTTGGTTTTTCGCGGAGTACGTTTTCCGGGACCACCAAGATTTACTTTTTTGTTTTTATCTGTTTTTTCATGAAAAGCACCGCCACCGTCAAGCTTCACCTTTTTCATCAGGAATTTAACTTTTTGCTGCTCTTTTTCAAATTCCAGTTTTTTCTCTTCAATTTTAACGCCTTCCGGAATCGGTAACATTTCCAGTTCCTGCTCCATTAATAATTCGGCTTCCACCTGGAATTCTTCTTCTTTCGGCGCGATGATGCTAATGGCAATACCATCTTTGTCTGCACGTCCGGTACGACCGATTCTGTGGATATATTGTTCGGGAACTTCCGAAAACTGCATGTTGATCACGTGGGTAATATCGGAAATATCCAATCCACGCGCCATAATATCGGTAGTGACAATACCGCGTAATTCGCCTTCCTGGAATTTTGCCATCGTGTTCAAACGATAGTTCTGGGATTTATTGGAGTGAATAACGCCAAATTGTTCCGGGAAATCTTCTTCCAGATGTTCCATTAAAATATCGGCTACTCTTTTATTATTCACAAAAACCAGGATGCGTTCCAGGCTTTCATCGGCAGTTAGTAAATGCTTTAAAAGGTTAACTTTCGTCAGGAAGTTCGGCACATGGTAAGCTAATTGTTTAATCTTTTCCAGAGGTGTTCCGGATTGTGCCAGCGATACTTCTTCCGGGAAATCAAAATAATCGTCCAAAAGCTCATCCACTTCTTCGGTCATGGTTGCCGAGAACAGGATATTCTGACGTTTGGGTTTCATCATCGCCAGGATGGATGTAATCTGGAAGCGGAATCCTAAATTCAGGATCTCATCAAATTCATCAATAACCAGTTTTTGCATTTCGTCAAAACGAACCACATTGTCTAAAGCCAGATCCATTAAACGTCCCGGAGTGGCTACCAGGAAATCAATTCCTTCATAAACGGCTTTTTTCTGGGTGTTGATGTTTACACCTCCGTAAACACCCAAAACCCGAACCGACATGTATCGGGTTAGTTTTTCGACTTCTTCGGCTACCTGAACCACTAATTCACGGGTAGGAACAATGATGACTACTTTAGGGGTATGCGTTGGCGAAAACTTCCATTGTTTTAAGATCGGAAGTAAATAGGCAAACGTTTTACCGGTACCGGTTTGGGCAATTCCCATCATATCACGTCCTGACATAATCACCGGGAAAGATTTTTCCTGAATAGGAGTAGGTGTTGTTAACCCTAAATCGTCTATAGCTTTTTGCAGGGATTTTGGAAGATTGAATTGCTCAAAAGTGGTCATAAAGTCTGTATTTTCGGCAAAGATACGATTTTATTGTTTTAGTACTGTTTTAAAGATTGGGAACGGGGTAATTGTTAAAAGACTGCGATTATGATATTGGGATGTAAATAACTTCTTTGATAATTGTAAAATAATTGTATTTATCGTGCTTTTAATCAGTGGTTTATGAAATAGAAACTACTTTTCTTGGTATTTGTATGCTGTTCTTTTATGTCCGCTTTTTCGCAGGTAGCCCATCAGCGGCCTGATTTATCGGCCTGTAACAGTGAAGTTTTCGATTTAACGGTACAGACCCCGGTTATTCTGGGAGGTCAAAGCGGGATATTTCCGGATTGGAAAAAGGACTGTATTTTATTGGTATTACAACCGGAAATGCAGCTACTGTTCAGAAATTGATCATTAAATAATTCGAAATCATTTTACAATAAAAAACCTGCTCCGATAATCGGGCAGGTTTTTTATGATTGTTTAAAACGTTTGTCACTGTTTTACATGAGTGTATAATTTGTTGACTATTAACCATTCGTTGTTGATCTTGGAGAGCGACAGAAAATCGTAATAATTGTATCCCAGCATCGGGACATGGAGCTTTGCAATGGCATTATTGCCGATGATTTCTATACCAATGATTTCCATTTCGAATTTTTCTTCTAATTCGCTCGGACTTCTTCTGTTTTTAACGGTTACCAAATAATCGTCTAAGGATTTATAGAACACGTGACCTTCAATGTCACCAAACAGCATGGCATTGGGGTGAAATATTGCTTTCAGTTTTTGCACATCACCATCAAATATACCTTCAAAATATAAGGTGAGTACCTTTTGAACCGGGATTATTTCTGCTGAATACATGGTCACTAAATATTAATTAGTATTAAAGGTAAGCTAAAAAGACTAATAAATTGTAAACCAAAGTATTAAAAAAACAGTGGCGCTAAAGTGCAGGGAATCATATTGCAGGCAGTTGCCTTAAAAACGCTTTGTTAAGGGGAACCGGAAGTATTTATAGGGTGATTTTATACGCACACCGCTGGGCACCGGTTAATACGTGATCGATACGGGTAACGGTTACGGTATCGCCAAGTATGGCCCGGAAGGTTTCCAGTTCCGATTTGCAGAATCCCTGGCATATTGTGGCGGCAGCGCAAATGGGGCAATGGTTTTCGAATAGTATAAAACCGTCTTCCTCCTGTGTGTAACCGGCCATATAACCTTCGCTGTTGCGAATCTGTGCCAGTATCCTGATCCGGTCTTCCAGTTCGTTTATACCTTCCACGGCATGCAGGTATTTGCTGCGGCTTTCTTTGCTATAGGCTTCAATAACGGCATCGAGGGCACTTTCACCAAGTATTTCCTTTGTTTTCTGAATTAATTTTACCGTTAGTTCGGCATGCCTGTCCGGAAAACGCCCGTGACCGGAAGCGGTTAACGCCCAGATTTGCTGCGGCCTGCCTCTTCCTTTCGATTCGGTAGTGGCGGCAACCAAACCTTCACCGGCTAATCGCAGCATTTGAAAACGGGCACCTTCCGTGGTGACATTCAGTTCTTTTGCTACTATATTCAAAGGAAGGGAGCCCTGAGTTTTCAGGATCCACAAGGCTTTTTCATTATCCGGCAATTTTATTTCCATAATAAACAAAGTGATTATTTGGTTTATTAGGCAAAATTAATAATTTTGTATCACAAACAAAAAATTAGTACTTTAAATGTGCGCAAATCATGTCGGATAAAACAATTGTAAATAAAGTAACGGCATCGGGTATTCTGCGATTGGATTTATTGCAGTACCAGCCGGATGTGGTGTTTGCTGATTTTGATATCAAAAACTATCTGTTTCAGGAGCTGGCGCTGATCGAAAAAGAATTCCGCATTGCGATGGAAGCAATCGATTGGGAAGCATATCAGGGAAAAGCGGTTTCGGTTTACTGTTCTGTTGATGCCATAGTACCGCAATGGGTATATATGCTTGTTGCGGCAAGGCTTAAGCCGTATGCCTTTTCGGTAATATTTGGTTCGGAAAAGGAACATTATATAAAACTATGGGAAAACAGGCTGTTGCAGGCCGATTTAACCGGATATGAAGGAGAAAAGGTGACTTTCAGGGCAAGCGAACACATACCGGAAGCGCTTTATATCACAGCAACGAATGTATTAGCCGGTAAGGTTGCCAGCCTTATGTACGGAGAACCCGGATTACCGAAAATGATCCGGAAATATTAATTAAAAGTAAAAACAAATGAATGTATTGATATTTAACGGCGCATTGGAACGCAGAACCACTGCCACCTCACATAAAATAGCGGATTATTTTAAAGAAAGTTTCGAAGCTAACGGAGCCGGAGTAACGGTGTTTAATTTACCCGATTCCGGAATTCCGCTTTTTGATGTTACGATCAGCGGCGTACCGAAGTCGGTGGAACTAATGGCCAATACGTTTCGCAATGCCGATGTGCATATCTGGCTGACACCGCTGTATCATGGCGGCATGACCGGAGTAATGAAAAACTGTCTTGACTGGCTGGAAGTAAGTGCCAAAGAGCACAGTCCGTATTTAACCGATAAAACCATCGGTTTGGTTTGCTGGGCAGAAGGTGGTCATGCGGTGCAGGGCATCAACAATATGGACGCGGTGGCGAAATCACTGCGCGCCTGGACGCTGCCGTACAGCGTTCCGTTAATTCGTAAGGCAATATACGATGGCGACGGAGCCTTCTCGGAAGAAAGCCTTCAAAAATTTAATCAAATGATCAAATTGCTGCTCAATAGTAAATTAGCAGGGAAATAAAGGAACATTTATCAGGTCTGACATAACTTTGTAAATGTAAAGTGCCTATCTGTAACCAGGTAGGCACTTTTTTTATGGAATGCCGTGAAAACAACAATGTTTTGCGAAGAACCACCGGAACGTTAAATCGCAACATTTATTTGGGATTTAGTTTTTTATTTAGAATCATTCTTATTAATTTTGCCCGACCGTACGATTTTACTTTGCTTTTAATCGGCGTAATCCATAAATATGCTAAATCAAATAGTCATGAATATAACAATGAAACAGCTCTTTATCGCTTCGATAACGTTCGCATCATTCACCTTACAGGCCCAGAATAATGTTTTCCTGGAAAGATCGTACTGGAAGAAAAATCCGGATGTAACGCAGATAAAAGCGGAAATAGCAAAAGGGAGCAACCCTTCACAGCTTAATGCCAATGCTTTCGATCCGGTTGTTTTTGCAATAGTTGAAGATACTGCAAACGATGCCGTAAAATTCCTGTTGGAACAAAAAGGAAATGATGTTAACAAGCTGACGCATGACGGTCGTACCTATATTTTCTGGGCGGCTTACAGAGGGAATACGGATTTAATGGAATACCTTTTAGCCAGAGGTGCCAAAACCAATGTACTGGACGATCACGGGTATACATACCTGAATTTTGCAGCAGCAAACGGTCAGTCCAATACCAAAGTATACGACCTGGCACTTAAAAACGGAGCGAATCTTAAAAAGGATCTGGACCATGATGGCGCGAATGCTTTATTGCTGATCGCACCACACGATAAAGATTTTACGTTGATTAACTACTTTATCGGAAAAGGACTGGATATTAAAAGTACCGATGCAAACGGGAATACAGCTTTTAACTATGCGGCGAGAACCGGAAACATCACAACTTTAAAACGCTTACTTGAAAAAGGGGTTACTTTTAACGATAATGCCATGATCTTTGCCAGCCAGGGTACGAGAAGCACTGCCAATACACTGGAATTATACCAGTATCTGGAAAGCTTAAAAATCAAACCTACGGCTGTTTCGAAAAACGGACAAAACGCGTTGCATGCTATTGTTCGTAAAGACAAACAGGAGGACATCATCAAATATTTTATTGAAAAAGGTGTTGATATCAACCAGGCAGACCATGACGGAACAACAGCCTTTATGAATGCAGCTATGGCAAACAGTGATGTAGCGGTAATTAATCTATTGGCAGCGTCCGTAAAAAATATCAACCAGGTTAATAAAAAAGGAATATCTGCTTTGGCTTTAGCCGTTCGCAGCAACACACCGGAAGTGGTACGTTTGTTAATTCAGAAAGGTGCCGATGTAAACGTTGCCGATGCTAACGGTGACAACCTGGCTTACTATTTGATCCAGTCGTACAATCCGCAAAAAGCAGAAGCTTTTGAAGCAAAACTGAAAGCACTGGAAGAAAAAGGATTTAAGGTAGCGACACCGCAAAAGAACGGAAATACATTATACCATCTGGCTGTAGCTAAAAATGATTTATCTTTAATTAAATTAGTAGAGCGTTACAAAGTGGACGTTAATGCTAAAAATAAAGAAGGAATGACCGCTTTGCACAAGGCAGCCATGACGGCTCAGGATGCTGCTATTTTAAAACACCTGATGGCTTTGGGTGCTAAAAAAGATGCGGTTACCGAGTTTAAAGAAACGGCTTATGATTTAGCTTCCGAAAATGAAGCGCTTACAAAAAACAAGATTGCAATTGACTTTTTAAAATAAAAAAATGAAAAACCTTTATAAAATAGTATTGGTACTGGCGCTGACACTTTGCTCCGGAATGAACATGATGGCGCAGAAAGGCGGTTCTACAAAATACAAATGTATGGTTCAGATGACCAACTATCCGGGTGAAGGTGCCTATATTGTTGTGTCGCTGATTGACCCGAAAGGTGCCTATGAAAAAACACTTTATGTGATGGGATCCGATAAAAAATGGTATAAGGATATTAAAGAATGGTATAAATTCCACTCTAAAAAACCGAGTAACATCAGTGCTATTACAGGTGCTTCCCTTTCCGGAGGAGAACGCAGCGTAACGGTACTGGAACTGGAAGATTCCAAAATCAATTCCGGTTACAGCTTGCGATTTGAAACGGCTGTAGAGAACCAGGAATACAAAGTGAAAGACATCGAATTCCCGCTTACCACGGAAAATGTTTCCGGCAAAAATGACGGTACCGGCTATATCCGTTACGTACGTCTTAGTCCGAATTAATCAAAAGAAATATGACCATTTCAATCTGGAGATACAGCCACTTAACCCTGGCTGTATCTTCTTTTCTCTTTATACTACTGGCTTCCGTTACCGGAATCATACTGGCATTCGAGCCGGTTTCCCAAAAAATACAGCCTTATCGCGCTACGGATTTCAACCAGATCACGGTTGCCGAAATGTTACCCGCTTTAAAAAAATCCCATTCAGAGATAACCGATGTAACGGTGGATGCGAATCAGTTTGTCATTGCCAAAGTGATAGATGATAACGGTAAAAATGCCGAAATATACGTTGACCCGAAAACCGGAAAGGCCATTGGAAAAGTAGCCGAAAAAAATGCTTTTTTCCAATGGGTAACGACTTTACACCGTTCCCTTTTTCTGCATGAAACCGGAAGAATTATTATTGGTATAACCGCCTTTTTGCTGCTGCTGATCGCTACTTCGGGTACCGTACTGGTTATACAGCGCCAGCGTGGGCTTAAACGGTTCTTTACCAAAATTATCAGAGAAGATTTTGCACAGTATTACCACGTGGTGCTGGGGCGTTTGTCCCTGATCCCGATACTGATTATTACGCTTACAGGAACCTATTTGTCGCTGGTTCGCTTTGAACTGTTTCCGGAGCAAAAGATCAGTCATGAGATTGATTTTGATGCGATAAAAACGGAACCGGAGCAAAAGCTTGCTGATTTTTCCATTTTTAAAAATACCCTGCTTTCGGAAGTGGAGCACATTGAGTTTCCTTTTTCGGAAGATACGGAGGATTATTATACGCTGAAACTAAAAGACCGCGAAGTTGTGGTCAACCAGATTACCGGCGATATACTGAGTGAGATTCCATATTCCCGGACAACCGTACTGACCAATCTGAGCCTTACGCTGCATACCGGGCGTGCCAGTGGCATCTGGGCAGTGGTATTGGCAATTGCAGCGGCAAACATTCTTTTCTTTATTTATTCCGGGTTTGTCATTACGTTAAAACGCCGTGGCAATCGCGTGAAAAACAAATACAAAAAAGAAGAGAGTGAATACATCCTGTTGGTAGGATCAGAAAACGGAAGTACATTCCGTTTTGCAAATGCGATACACCAGCAGCTGCTTAAAAACGGAAAGAAATCCCATATAACGGAACTGAACAATTATACGGTTTTCCCAAAAGCGGAACACCTGATTGTGATTACCGCAACTTACGGCTTGGGGAATGCACCTACAAATGCTTCCCGGTTTATAAAATTGCTGGAAAGCAAACCACAGCAGCAGCCGGTACAGTTTTCGGTAGTTGGTTTCGGTTCGCATGCTTATCCGGATTTTTGTCAGTTTGCCTTTGAAGCAAACAATGCCCTGTCTTTACAAAAATGGGCAGCACCGTTTCTGGAAATACATACGGTTAACGATAAATCGCCGGAGGAATTCCGCCAATGGGCGACACTCTGGGCACAGAAATTGGCTATGCCTTTTGAATGGTCACCAAAGCAGTTCCAGACAAAACCAAAGCGTACCGAGAAACTTACGGTTATTGACAAAACAGCGGTTACCCATACAGACGGTGCCTTTTTTATCCGACTGCGTTTTCAGCGTAAAGTAAAATTCACTTCCGGTGATTTACTGGCTATTTATCCGGCAAACGATCACCGCGAAAGACAATACTCTATCGGGAAAGTAAATAACGAAGTGCAATTGAGCGTAAAGCTGCATCAAAACGGTTTGGGTTCCGGTTATTTATACCAGTTGGAACCCGGAGCGACTTTTAATGCGAGTATTGTGCGTAACGAACATTTTCATTTTCCCCGTAAAGCCAATACCGTTATTATGATCTCCAACGGAACGGGTATTGCACCGTTTTTAGGCATGATCGATGAGAATACCAATAATACCGATTGTCATTTGTACTGTGGTTTCCGTGGGGAAACGTCCTTTGCCTTATACCGATCGGGAATTGAAAAAAATATAGCGGAGCAGAAGTTGCAGCAACTGCACATAGCCTATTCCCGTGAAGGGGAGAAGCAGTATGTAAAAGACCTGCTGGCCCGCGATGCAGAGTTTGTTGCCACAACCTTAAAGAACGGCGGTGTTATCATGCTTTGCGGTTCGCTGTCGATGCAGCAGAATATCCTTGAATTGCTGGAAAATATCTGTCAGCAATACCACAATAAAAGCGTTAGCTATTACCAGTCCCACAACCAGTTGCTGATGGACTGTTATTAATATAAAAAAAGCCCGTAAGCATTATGTTTACGGGCTTTTTTAGTATTGGTCTATCGTTTAAAGCAGTTTAAAGGAAAGTGGCATATTCTTTTTGCAGGCAGACTACCAGTTCGCTTAGCTGTTCAATAGTAACATGGTCCATTACGACTACCTTATACCATTTGTTTGAGGTATCGTGTTTTTGCGGAACAAGACTAAAACGGGTGGCAACTGCTTCCGGCAGATAAGCGGCCTGTATGGTCACGATATTCATAAACGGTTCCCGGAAATACGGTATGCCCAGTGTATCCAGTTCTTTACACAGCCAGGCGGTACGCATTTGTAAGATACTCACTTTTTCATGCCAGCCATGTGCACCATAGGTGAATAAAATCATCCATACGGCTATGGCATTGGAACCGGAACGGCTTCCGCAAAGGGTTAAGTCCATACCTTCCACATATTCTGCTTCTCTGGTGAGCACCTGACCGATAAGGCCTTTACGGCAGATAAAAATACCTGTTCCGTATGGCGCCTGCAGCATTTTATGGGCATCAATAGTGATGGAACTAACTTTCGGATGGCTAAAGTCGAGTGTGCTGCCCGGATTGCTAAACGGGTATACAAAACCACCGTAAGCCCCGTCAATATGAAGCCTGAATGGAACCCTGTGGCGTTCTAAAACGGAGATATAAGTTTCCGGATTGTCCACAGAACCGAACATGGTGGTTCCCATATTCACGACAACTATAAAATATTTTTTTCCGTTATTTTTAGCGATATCGATCAGGTCGTCCAATGCAGCGGCATCGACCGTACGGTTTTCAAAACCAACCGGTACTTTTAACCAGTCGATTAGCAGTAAGTTGGATCCTTTCGGGATGGAATAATGGGTGTCTTCGGAAGCCAGTATGGCAATTTCATGTGCCTGAGCACCGAGTTCCTGCATAAAATAGTTGCGGTAAATCCACATTGCCTGAATATTGGCTTCGGTGCCGCCGGGAGCGATATAACCGTCAAAACTGTCCGGAGCCGCTTTAAAGATATCTACCGCAATAACATTCAGCACTTCCCGTTCCATTTCCTGAGTGCCTTTAAATGCTTTTTCGGAAGTTCCGTAGGTATGGCAGCCAATGTGATTCGGATTGGCAACAAACGCCTGTAGCGTAGGAGCATCCTTTAAAAACGGGGCATCATCATAAAATACTTTTCCGTCCAGTTTGGATGCCGGATAGCCCAGGGAGGTATCTGTTGCGAAATTTACATTCTCGGATAGCGCTTTCTGAATTCGCTGCTGGCGCTCTACAGCCGTTAATTTTTTCCAGTAATACATAAACGATCGTCTGTTTTAAATTGGATAACAAAATAACAGACTGTCAATCAGATAAAATATGACAAATGTTAGGTTTTGGGATATATGGGGCGAGAAGTTTGATTTATGAATATCGTAAATTGAACTTTATATTGTGAAGAGGCAAAAGGCAAAGAGCAATAGGTAAAAAGCAAGAAGTAAGATATTTGATATATGAGGTACGAAGTACGATGTAGGACTTCCAAACAACTGAATCGTTGAATTTGTGACCTTCGTATATCAAACTTCGTAAATCTAATATTTGATACACGATATATGAAGTACGAAGTATGATTCAGGTCTTCTAATAACTAAATAGTTGAATTCTTGATTTTCATATATCAAATTTCGTAATTCCTAATTCTTCATTCTATCGCTTAAACCAAGTGTTTGATAATATTCTGCGCAATGGAATAAGGGAAAAAGTCAGCATTTTTGGGTAGGGCTAATTTTAAGATTTCTTCATTGTCGGCGAATTCTGCCTGTAGTAGTTTGTAATCGTGCCGGGTGAATTTTTTCAGGCGTGATTTTGGAAAAATCAGTCCTTCGTTAAGGCGTTTTTGATAGTCCGGTAGTTTGTTTTCAAAATCAAAAGATGTTTCATCCGGATGTAAAATAAATTTTTGCATAATGTCTGCATACTCCAGGATATTAATATAGCGGCGGTTATCAAATTTACCGGGATAAAAATGATTCAGCCATTTTTTAAATGTCTTTTGGTTTTTAAACATCAATTCCTCGCGGGTTTCCTTAATTGAAAACATGATTTTGGAAGCGAAGGTATATTTTAGATAAGCTTTTAAAGCTTCTTTGTCCTGGTTGAATTTTCGTAATATGACCTGTTCAAAAATTTTCAAGAATGCTACGATCCGGTCAAATTTTTCCTGAGTGATATTATTGCTGATAACCCAGTTTTCAATATCCAGATTTACTAACGAATTAAAACCTGTTACCTGCAGCATCAACTCATTTAGAGCCTGCATCTCTTTAACCGGTAAATCCCCGGCAATTTTTTCATTCAGTTTTTCCTGAAATTCAGCTTCCGAACCGGCCGATGCCTGTAATGCTGAAAATACTTCCTGCGCTTTCTCCAGACTCCCGTAGTGGTGACTGTAAAAGGCTTCAAATAATTCCGTGGCAAGTGCGCCGTCCTGATGCATAAGTTCTTGCTCTGCTATTTTAAAAAAGGCTCTCATTTTTAGTGTTTTTAAGCACATAGCAATGAAACCAGGTTCATTGCTATGCTGCCGGAATTAATTTTCTTCTCTGGAATGCCAATATTCCCAATGGTCCGGATTTAACTGATTCGCATGATTGTCCAGTTCCGCCTGATTTAAATACTTTGTTTTCATAGTATAAGGTTTAAGTTATTAATAAAATCTGATTCAGTGATATCCAAATCGAAGACAATATTAGAAACAACAGCAGAACCAAATCCTAAATTTTGACCGTTACTACTTTTTTTACTAAAATAATCAGGAAATTGAAAGAATAGTCGGTTTTGGTGTAATTGTTTTTGGGGAATGAAGGAGGTAAAGGGCAAAAGGCAAAGGGCAAAGGGCAAGAAATAAAAGGCAAGAAGTTAGATATGTGAGGTAGGAAGGATGATACTTGAAGTATGAAGTGAGGTGCGGCATCGTAAATCAAACCTCATATATCTAATATTTGATATGAGATAGTTGAAGTATGAGGTAGGACTTCCAAACAACTAAATTGTTGAATTTTAGATTTTCGTAAATCAAACTTCACACCTCGTAAATTGATAATTAGTCAAAGAGCAAAAGGCAAGTTTTGTATTGTAGCAGCAGATTATCATAATTCCTAACTTTTATTATTTTTTTAGAAAAAAGTTTGTGTTTTAAAAACAATTTTCTATTTTAGTATTCATTAAAATCTCCCCGCCATGTTAACTATAAATCAAAAACCACGTAATTATGAATCGGAAACTACTGTTTATCGGTTTGTTTTGTGTCAATCTACACGCGCAGACCACCACGGAAAACTACACTTCCAAAACGACCTACAGGGAAACGAATAGCGGTCGTCCGCAAACCATCGTTATTTACTATGACGGACTGGGACGACCCATCCAACGGGTTCTAAACAAACAATCGGCCTCGGGTAAAGACATTATTACCCATTATGAATATGAAAATGGCCGGCAGATCAAAGATTATTTATCCTATCCGGCAGCAACCGCCAACAAAAGCTACCAGCCCAATGCCCGAGACGCGACCCTGCTCTACGCTCCTTACCAGCATCAGTCGCCTTTTTCTGAAAAACTACGGGAAGCCTCACCCCTCGGACGGCTGCTCAAACAAGGTGCTCCGGGTACCGACTGGCAGCCTGATTCTACCGCTGATACCGACCACAGCCTGAAATGGCAATATGATACCAATGTAGCCGGTGAAGTTAAAAACTACTTTGCTGCAACCCACCGGAATGAAAGCCAGAACATCTACACGGCTCAATTACAGGATAAAGGATATTACAGCCCGAACCAACTTTATAAAACCGTCATCAAAGACGAAAACTGGACATCCGGAACTAACCACACTACTGAAACCTTTACAGACAAACAGGGGAAACTGATCCTGAAACGCACCTATAACAACGGAGCACACGATATTTATTATGTTTATGACCTGTACGATAACCTGAGCTATGTCCTTCCGCCACTTGCCGCTACCCCGCTCAGTCAGTTAGATGCTCTGTGTTATCAGTACCGTTACGACTCCCGGAACCGCTTAGTAGAAAAGAAACTGCCTGGCAAACAATGGGAATATCTCGTATATGACCAACTGGACCGATTAACCGCTACCGGACCGGCATTTTCACCTTTTGACGGGCAGCAATCCGGCTGGCTGATCACCAAATATGACGGTCAACACCGGGAAGTTTATACCGGCTGGCTTGGCAACAGCCTGAGCCGAAGTCAGCTGCAGGCACAATATACTGCCGCTACAACTAACCAATCCGAACAACGTACCCGGAGCGGCACAACCACCGCGATTGACGGTATTGCGATCGCCTATACCAATACAGCAGTTCCTGCTAACGGTCTCAAACTGCTTACCGTTCACTACTATGACGATTATGATTATCCGGAAGCATCCGCACCACCAGCTCAGCTTGAAGGGCAAACAGTCGCTGCCTCGGTTGTAGGCATGAAAACCGGCAGCTGGATCCGTATCCTGACACAGCTCCAGGAAACGGATCATGAACAGTCCGATATCGCATACGATCAAAAATACCGTCCGGTGCGTACCCGGACGGCCTATCCTTTAGGAGGCTACACCCGGCAGGACAGTAAAATCGACTTTATGGGCAGGATATTGTACACCAAAACCAGCCACCGGAAGAATAGTAATACAAATGTACTGCACCTCACTGACACCTATACCTATACCGATCAGGACCGTCCGCTGACCCATACACACCAGATCAATAATGAACCGCCACAGCTGATTGCCCATAATACCTATGAGGAATTAGGCAAAGTCATAACCAAAAAAGTAGGAGGCGCCGATCTTACCGGTACTGTCGGACTGCAGACAATTGATTACCGCTATAACATTCGCGGCTGGCTGACGGACATAAACAACCATGCTCCGCAGGATAGTCCCGGTTTTCAATTGGGAGAAGGCGACCTGTTTGGCTTTAAGATCAATTACAATCAGGTTACCGAAAGCCGTAACGGTCAGGTCGAATATGCCGAAAACAACCCGAATGCAGCGGTACAGCCGTTATATAACGGCAATATATCGGAAACTTTCTGGAAAAGCCAAAGCGACAACACACTCCGGAAATACGGTTATACCTACGATCCGCTAAACCGGCTGAACAAGGCTTGTTACCAGAAACCGGAAACGCTCAGCCCGGTTACCAATGCTTATAACGAAACGGTAGAGTATGATAAAAACGGCAATATTACCAGCCTGAAACGTAGCGGTAACTTAGATGACCCTGTTTTTACAATGGATATAGACGATCTGAATTATAGCTATACCGGTAACCAGCTGCAGCGGGTGGACGATGCCACTAATAACCCCGAAGGTTTTAAGGATAATGCTTCCGGCAGTACGGCAAACGACTATGCTTATGATGCCAATGGTAACCTGATACAGGACCGGAACAAACAGATCACAAACATCAGCTACAACCATCTGAACCTGCCGTTAGAGATCCGGTTTTCCAACGGAAACAAAATTGCCTATATTTACAATGCTTTGGGCGAAAAGGTACAGAAACGGATCACGGAGGGCGGTCATACCCGTGTGAGGGATTACCGCAGCGGTTTTCATTATGAAGATAATGAACTGAAGTTTTTCCCGCATGCCGAAGGCTATGTGAATGTGAGCGAAGGGGTAGCGTTTAACTATGTTTTTAATTATACGGACCATTTAGGTAACATCCGGCTGAGCTGGGCCTATAACCACAAAAGGGAAGGCTTACAGATTTTAAGGGAAAGCCATTATTATCCGTTTGGACTGGAACACAAAGCCTATAATACCACGGCATTTGTGTTTGGAAAGTCAGCTGCAGCACAACCGGAACTGGTGGAAGAGAACCGGAACACCGCACCGAATTGGTATAAATATAAGTTTAACGGTAAGGAATTACAGGACGAACTGGGATTGAATTTGTATGATTATGGTGCACGGCATTATGATCCGGCATTGGGCAGGTGGCTGAATATTGATCCGCTTGCGGAGCAATCCAAACGATGGACACCGTATAATTATGCATATAACAATCCGGTATTTTTTATTGATCCGGATGGGATGCAGGCGATTAGTACTTCTAATATTTATGATGACCGTATACAGATGACAACGGCGGTGGAGAATGAGAAATATGTGCAGCAGGATAATCAGCCTGTTGAGAATGAACATAATCCCTTTAAAGGCTTGGGGAAAGCGATTAAAGAAACAGTAGTAAGTGATTTAAAAGCGATGAAGCGTTCTATTGTCAGCGGTTTTGAAAAGCTGGAAAAGAATCTTGGCGGTTATGATTTTAGAAGCAGTTTGAAAAACGGAGCTGACTCCGATAAGGAACAAAAACGAAAGGGTGATCGGGAAACAGAAGTGGTTGATGTTACCGGGTTTGATATTGCTTCGGGTTTAAGCAGCAGTATGACAAATAGTAAAATAAAAACATTTGGTGATGTAGCAGGAAAAACTAAGGATGGATTTACTTTGGGGAATAATATAAAGAATGCAAAAGAAATTTATACGCAATCAAATGATTCAGATACTACAACCGTTCATTTTTTTGGTGGGAAGGATGATACTGAGCTAAGAGCTGAAAAATCATTAAATGGTAAAGTTGTAAAAATAGAAATAAACAAATAAAATGATAAAAACTAATATATATATAGTCGTCAGTAATTTTTTTATTTTATTGCTACTATTTTCCTGTAATGATAATCAACAGAAAAAAACAATGAAATACCAATTTTCAGATAATACTGGTTATTCGATAGTTGAATACAGGATTGAAAACGGAGATACCATTGCTGATGGAAAATACTCATATTATGATAATCAGAACAGGTTAAGAAAGACAGGGACATTTGTTGATAATGAGATTTATGGAACCACTAAATTTTATTATGAAAATGGTAATGTAGAGTCTATTCATTTTATTAAGGACAATAAAGATATAGGCGAAGTAACCTGGAATTACCCTGATGGAAAAATTAGAAAATATTCCTTCTACGATGTTTTAGGAAATTTGAACTTCATTGCAAATTATGATAAAGAAGGTACTATGGAGACTTGCAAAGGTCTGATTTTATTTGAAATTTATCAATTTATGCTTAGGAAGCAAAAAAAACCAAAAAGGTATAAAATTGGTGATACGGTTAAATACCAGTTTATGTTTCCGAATATACCCAATACCGAAAGAAAGTTCCATTTTGAGCTGTTAGATTATGACAATTCAAAAATAAAACGGGATGTTACCAAAATAGAACCGGTAACCCTTGATGTTGAAGAGCAGGCTGTCAAAAAAGGAAAGAATACAATTCGTGCCTATATTCAATATAAGTTTAAAGATAAAAGAGAAACTGTTTTATCCGATACCCTCTCTTTTGATTATCATGTAGAATAACATTTTTTTAAATTAGGGTTAACTAACTTTCCTGATCAATGATAAAAAAGGATGGATTATTGTCCATCCTTTTTAATAGAAATCCGATTGATTGGTAAAGTAGTAAAACGGATAAAAAATGATAAAAGCTAAAAACTATATACCAGGTAATTTTTTTATTTTATTACTACTATTTTCCTGTCAGGATAACCAGACAAGGAAAACAATGAAACATTATTACCCGGATAATAGCGGTTATGTAATAGCTGAATATCTGCTTGATAATGGAGACACTATTATTGATGGAAAATGTACATTTTATGATAATCAAAACAGAATAAGAAAGACCGGAACATACGTTGATAATGAGATTTACGGTACCACCAAATTTTATTTTGAAAATGGTAATGTGGAGTCGATTCACTTTGTTAAAAATGATAAAGATATAGGCGAAATAACCTGGAATTACCCGAATGGTAAAATTAGAAAATACGCTTTCTATGATGATTTTGAAAGACCAATTTTCATTGCAAAATATGACAAAGATGGCGTATTGGATGATTGTGAAGGTTTGATTTTATTTGAGATTTATCAATTTAAAATCAGGGCACAAAAAAAACCAAAAAGGTATAAAATTGGTGATACGGTTAAATATCAGTTTATGTTTCCGAATATACCCAATACCGAAAGAAAGTTCCATTTTGAGCTGTTAGATTATGACAATTCAAAGATAAAGCGCACTGTTACCAAAATAGAACCGGTAACCCTTGATGTTGAAGAACAGGCAGTCAAAAAAGGGAAGAATACAATTCGGGCCTACATTCAATATAAGTTTAAAGATAAAAGAGAAACTGTTTTATCCGATACCATTTCTTTTGATTATCTTGTAGAGTAGTTGTATTCCAAAGATGTTTTTGGGAGGTATGAATCGTAATAAAAAGAGATAATTCGATCATTTTATTGATTGACCAGATTTAATAACAAATTTTGAAAATGTAGAAAATAGCAATATAAAAGATCTGAATGATAAAATTGTGAAATATAAAATTGAGGTTTTTAAAAAGTCGATTAATATAAAAGAGTTTTGAAATAATTCAATTGATTTTTTATCATAATCGTTTGAGAATAGGTTAAAAAATATAATTAATCCAATTGTAATGACAAATAAAATCATTGAAGCTTTAAATTTATTGACTAATTCGTGAAGTAATGTTTTTGAATTGTCTTTTTTGTTTTCTTGGTCGTATAGTTTTTTTGAAAATGGAGATGTTGCAATAATTGATAAAGAGGTAATGGTGAAGCCCGTAGTAATAGATAAAAATGTAGCAATTACTTCAAAGGCTTGCTTATTAAAACTAATCTTAATAGATAAATAGAGTATGATTATAAATGATATTATAATACTAAAAATATATTTAAGAGTTCTCACTATTTATTTTTTTTATTAGTTTTTTGTAAACGTCTTCATCTGTAAACATTTCATCATCATTTACTTCTGCTTCAATATCAATTTTTCTTGAAAAGCCTTCAGTATTAAAAAGCATTCCTAAATTGTTTTCGTCTTTTCCTGAAATTACAATACTTTTTAATGAATTTCGTTGTTCAAAAATTGATTTTACCTTTTCGATTAAATAATCTGTTGTTATACGATTATTATACGATAAATTTAATGCAGCTACACTAGCTTCATATCCATTAATTTCTTCAGATAGACTTTGACTCAAAGTCCCCGAATCACTAAACAAATTAGGGACAGCAGAAATTTTTATATTATCAAGTCTTTTTAACATTTTTAAAAATTGTTTTTCATCATAAATTTCTTTAATCACGATTGCTGCTGTTTTAAAATATATGCGAAATAAATCAATTAAAGCAGATCTCTTTTTTGAATTACTAATCCATAAAAAACTTGTATTGAAATCTATAATTGCAAAAGTTTGCTTTGGTTCAACTTGATTTTTCTGTCTTGGATTTGGCTCTTCTTCTTTAGTGTTAAAATTAAAAACATTTGGATTTCTAGGACCAACAGCTCCCTCACCAAAATTCATTTTTAAATAATTATCTTCATACTCAATATTGAAAATTTGAACTTTATTATCATCATTATTGGAATATGAACCAGTAGCTAAATGTTTTTTAAAACTTTCAATTTCTAACTTTTTATTGTTTAAATAAAGAAAAACACCGCTGAAAATTAAAGGTTTATAGTTTGCTTTTTTCATAAATTCGATTCTTTTTAAGAAGATATTTAATTTTATGGGGTACCAGTAATACTTAAGTTTACTTTTGCTTGAAAATATTATTGAGATGTAAATAAACTAAATTTTGATATTTTTTTAGAAGTAAATTTATTAAAATTGTGCCTTTTAAGTGTAAATACGTATTTTTTTAAGTGTAAAAACGGAATAAATTAATAGATATATTTAAAAAACTTAAAAATAGGCTTGTCTTCTATTTTTCGATAATATCCAATTATTAAAGAATGATTAGTATATGCAGCCTAAAGCAAATAATTAATATAAAATGAAAAAAGGTGCTTAATAAATCTTGTAGATTTTAAGCTCAATTTATTTTTAGTGATAATTGATAGAAAAAGTATTTTTATTTTAATAAATTATTTATTCGTAATTTTAAAAAAGCAATTAACTCTGGTCTTTTTTCCAAAATACATACCATTTCTTTTTTGCTGGAACAGTTAGGGAAACCGTATTGTTTTGCATTACAAGTTGTTTAGGATGGTTATATTCTGTAAGTCGGTGATTGAGGTTTACTAAAATAGAATCTTGTTCTTTTGGAAATCTTTGAACAAGATTTTGAAAATGCTCTAATAAGCTATCGTCCTTAACGCCCGATAACGCCTGTAAAGTTGTACGAATAACATGATTTGAACTGTCGTATAAGCCTACTGTAAAAGTACTTAAAAAGTCTTTTTTGTTTTTTAGTTGTCCCAAGGTATAATATGCCTGAATCCGTATGGCTACATTTTCATTTTTTGTAAAAGGCACAATAAGATTTCCGTAATCGTTATTTGTGGCTGTTAAGATATAGGTACAAAAGCGAAAAGTTTCTTCATCCTGAATTGTGTCGATAGTTGCTGTAATAACGTTTAACCATTCCTCACTTTTATCTTTCGCATACCAGAAGATAAACTGAAAAACTGATAGTTGATCTGTTGTCACAAGAGTTTCCAGATGTGGTTTGGCTTTTTCATAATCCGATTTGCAAATCAGTTGAACGAATGCCGTCTTTTGCTCGGGATTACTCGTTATATGATTTTCGATTTGCATTAGGGTCTGATCCTGAAGTCTATTTTTTTGAAGCAGTCCCTGTAAGCAATCTTTTTTTTCTTCTGTGTCAGCTGAACTTAAGTAAGCATTCCAGAGTACTTCCTCGGAGCCACCTTTATAAAAACCAAAAGAATAGTGACTATTGGCTATGAGTTCACCAGAAATGACTTCGTCAAGCCATCGTTCATACCAGTCTAAAAAATTGTCTTCAAAGCTAAAATACGGCTTTTGCCTGTTTGCATCGAGATTAATAATTCTACCTTTATGTTGTCCATTAAGTACCAAACCATGAATATAGGTACAGCCCTGTGAACCGATTGGTAGGATACCGCCGAATATTTTCCCGAGTTCAATTTCATAATCTATATCACTAATACTGTCATTTTCGTCTATATTTTTGGTAAGTGCGTACCAGTCATTGTCAGTTATTTTGGGATAAATAAGACAGTTGTTCTTTAAATACTTTTCGGGCTTTTCCTCGATTAGCTCATCCACATTTTCTCCAAACGGATAAATCCCATAATAAGGTCCTGGTGCCGCATTAGCATATCCGACTCCGGAGTTACCGACCTCAGTTATGAATGTACGGTAACATTCCGGCAGTTGTATTGTAAACTGTTGCTCAAACTTTAAAACTGTTGCTTCCGTTACAGGTTTTTTTATTTTGTATTTATGACTGTCTGCACCAAATACTTGTAATTTTGTATCAGTTTTTTGAGCCGTAATAAGTTTTGTTTGTATTCGCTGTATCTGGTCGCTGTAGTCTGTCATAATAGAATCTCTTAAAGTAGATATTAATACAAAGAAAAGAGAATTCCGTATGCAAGTAAACAGGATAAGATAAAAATGAAGAATATGTATGAGGTATAAGAAAAAACTAAACTTTAAATATGCAATTAGCAAAGAGCAAGATGTTAATAATAATAGTAATATTTGATATAAGATATATGAGGTACGATGTAAGTCTTCTAACAACCAAATAGTTGAATTCTTGACTTTCGTATATCAACCTTCATAAATCTAATATTTGATATATCGTAATTCCTAATTCTTTTTTTATATAGCAAAACCCGACTAAACAGCCGGGTTTTGGATTATGATAATCTTAGCAATTATTTTTTAAGCTGTAGCTTTCGGAAATAGTAGAAAGCAAAGGCAATACCCATTAACAGCAGCCAGATCATTTGGGTGTTGATAGGGACTATGGGATCTTCAACGGTACCGCCGTCGTCAAATCCGTTTCCGGGATCTTCGTCGTCCTGAGCAAACAGTACAAAATCGCTTAGCAATAGTACCGTAAAAAAGTATATTTTTATTAGTTTGGATGTCATGATAAGTGGATTCAAAAATTAATAAATTATTTTCTTGCTAACGGTAGTATTTGCCGCTGTAACCAGCTGTACGATCAATACCTGCTGACTAACGTTAAGATTGCTGATAACGGCTTCTGTGGCATCTACGTTGTTTTGCTCGTAAACCAGTCGGCCGCTGATGTCGAATATTTTAATACCGGACAATATCGTGTTACCGCTATTGATGTGTAAAGCATGATTTTGTTTGTACACCACCACCTGGTTTGCATCAAAATCGGGAGTGCTTAAAACGCTGTTCTCATAAACGATTTCAAAACGGTTTTCAAAAGTTCCGGCTTCGGTTGTAAACGCGTAGCTGCCGGACTTCAAATCGTGGATTGTATTTAGGGTTTTATCTTTCAGGTAAATATTCTGATTGCTGAACAGTCCTTCAAAATTGTTTAACGACAATGTTATGTTTCCGCCATTGACAGCCTTATAGCTTACCGGAACAACATCCTGTACGCTGAATCCGGCTCTTGCCTGAATGGCTAATTTGGTATTGTCCGCTTTCGTATAGATGGCAAGGTCACCATCGTTTAACAGCAATCCGTCCCAGCCGTAATCAAGATTATTGGTCGTAACGTTTGTATAACCGATAACCGTTTGGCCGAAAGCATTGGCATTGTCCGAAAGGTTTAACGAAAACCGGGAGATTTCCGGCTCAACCGGAGAGGCAGTCGCAGCAGTTTTAAAGAACTGGTTGTTGTTTGCTGCCCGGCGCATCGTATTGTTAAAAACAAGACTGGTAGCTGCCGGTGCTGCTTTGACAAAGAATCCCTGTCCGGTATTGATTGTCCACTGGGCAGTATTGCCGGCAAAAACAGCCGATCCGGTATCTCCGCCCGCTGCGGTATTGGCATTATAAGCCAGTTTTGTTATCGTAGCATAAGTAGTTTCGGCAGGATTGTTCGTTTTTCTCCAGAAGTAAAGCGTACCGTTGTCCAGGTTTCCGGCATTGGCATCGATAAAATCCCAGATGTTAATTGGTGACGGATACGGGTTTCCTACAGCGTTATAACGGTTTCCGCCAGTGCTTAGAGGAAGGGTAACAGCCCCGTTGTTTGGTGTTCCGGTAAACAATCCGTTAAAAGTGGTTGTTTGTCCGGCTGGAAGTCCGTCCGGCATGCGGATAAGATAGCCTTTTGCGGCTGTAAATGTAACCGCATTCGGATTACTGCCGAATATTCCGGTAGTACTGGTGTAATTGCTATAGGCATTCTGAGCTGTATTGTACACATAGAAACGCTCATCCAGCGTATTCGGGGAGAATGCTTTTAATGTCTGCGTTCCGGTAGTAGGAGCGGACCAGATCGTATAATCCAGGTTGTATAATGAAGAACTGTTGCGGTGTATGTTTACGGTACCCTGGTTTACAACATTGTTTTGCTGTATCAGGTTACTGTTGTTTTCGAACGTAACGGTACCGCCGTTAGCCACGGTTAAGGCATCGGTAAGATTCAGGTTGCTACCGCCGGTTACAACCAGTGTGGCTCCGGTATTAACGGTAAGTGCGGCTGCATTGGCTGTTATATTCCCGGAAACAATTGCCGGATTGGCTACCTGGGCAATAACGGCTGCCATTGCTCCGGTAGGAACAACACCGCAGGACCAGTTGGCTGCAGTATTCCAGTCACTATTGGTGGTGCCTGTCCAGGTATTGCTGGACACATTAATTGCACTGCCGTTGTCGTTTGCACTGAATGTCAGGACACTGCTGTTCGATACCTGAAGCATACGAACCTTATAATTACCCGGTGCTAAACCGGCTGGAAAAGAAGCGGTTACAGGACTTAAAGTTCCTGTTCCGATAATGTTAGTTTGTGTATTGGTAAAGATACCATTGGCATCTGAAATTTGTACATGAAAATCAGTATTGTCAAATGTGCCCTGAGTTGTAAAAGCAACGCTTAAAGTATTGGCAATTCCGTTGCAAAAAGGACCGTATGAATGGGTAGTTGTTGTCAGACTTGGCGGCAATACTCCCGTACCGGTTAATGCAATGGTTTTATTTGTCGCTCCGGCAGCACTCAAAGTCACTGTAGCGGACTGCGATCCGGTTACTGTCGGGCTGAAGCGCACATAAACCGTTCCGCCGGCAGCAGCTAAATTAAAGCTTGAAGCAAAGCCGGTTGTACTATTGTTACTCACCTGGTAAGGAGCAGGAACAGTTACAGCTATACTACCGCTGATACCGGTACCGCTTACTGTAAAACTTTTGGAAACGGAATTGGTATTGGTAGTCACATTTCCGAAGGCTAAAGATGTTGGAGAAGGGGTATTGATTACGGCGGAGGATACTGTACCGCTGAAAACAAAATCATTGATACTGGCAGTCCCTGTTCCGCCATTGGCTTTATAATAGTATACACGGAAAGTGATGGCCGAAGCAATATTCTGGTAAGCCGCATCGGTTAACGTAATCGTTGATGTATTGGCAGCTGTTCCGATTGTAAAAACCGCCCCGATGGTTGCCGAATAATTGTCCAAGCTGGATTTTACAATCCCCGATACCGGTCCGGTGTTGGAACGCTGTGTTGTAAAGGCAAAACTGCTAAAGTTGATTTTAGCACTGCCCACCGGTGTTAAGGTAAACGAAAAATAATCGTTGGCATCTATACTTGCAGAGGTCGTGAAACCCGTCGCATTATACCGGTCTGCGCCGGCATTGGCACTAATACCGGAACCTCTTCCGATACCGCTTACGGTAATATCAGAATCGTTCACGTCTCCGCTGGTAAACGGATTGGCAGTGGCAGGATTGGTACCGTCAATAGTGTTGGTCCAGATCGATTGCCCTTGCGAAGTACCGATGGTCATCAATACCATAAAGAGCAGAAAGTCACGTAAAAATTTTTGAGGGAAAAATTTCATCATCATTTTTTTAGTTAGTTTTCATTTATATAAGTGTCATTGATTACAAAGGTTGGGTTTAAATAACAAGTTGTCAAAGGATTAAGGTTGTATTACTGTAAGCTAACTGTTATAACTTTCCTAACTAAAGGTTAACTGTTTAAACTTTATGTAAAGAGAAAAAAGCAAAAAAAATGCCTCTTCCGGAGAAGAGGCATTGTAAATAAAGGGGTAAAGAAAGGATTAGTATACCATTTTTTTCGTCACTGTTTCATTAGCAGCTGTAATGATTTTAACGATGATTACCTGGTTGGAACTGTTCAGGTTTGTGATTATTACTTCCTGTGAGTTGAATTTGTCGGAAGCATATAAAACTTTTCCGGACATATCATATACTACAACCGACTGAATAGCATCATTAGATGACGTCAGGTTTAAAACACCATTTTGGTTGAAAGCATTCACCTTGTTAACCAATTCGTTATTAACAGCTGTTTTAGCGCTGAAAGCAGCAGTAGTTACCGCAATAGTATTCGAGTTGTCGCTGGTATTACCGGCAACGGCTCTTACTCTGTAGTAATAGTTGGTATTGGCTGTTAATCCGGTAACGTTAAGATTTGTACCGTTAACGGTTACATTTTCGTATCCCGGAACAAAAGAAGCCGTTAATCCGGAGTAGGTGTGTGAACCTAAATTGCTCACATCATTTGTGTCCAATACGGTCCATTCTGTAGCCAAAGTTGGGAAACCGGCTGTAGGATTTACGGTAACACCTCCCGTTACTGACGCTTTTCTAACCAATGTTTTGTCAACGGTAGTAATTCCGGTTGCCGTCCAGGCAGTACCCGGATTTTCACCGATTCTTCCGATGATGTCTACGTTTGAAGCAGTCGATATTTTGTATAAAGCAACCGCATCGTTACCGTTAAAGTTAACAGAAGCCACTACAGTAGCTGTTCCGGTATAAATAGTAGCCGCAGCATTTCTCAATACGATAGTAGCACCATTGGCTAAAGTACCGGATAACTGTACGTCATTTGCAGAACCGGCAGCCGAAGTACTTCCGTTAGAATACAAACGTACTCTGTAGTCTGATAAATCAACAGCAGCACCGGTACCATTATAGATTTCCACATATTTGTTAGTGCCTGTTCCTTCCACATATTCTGAGAAGAATAAATCTGAAGCAGGAGCAGCCGTTCCGAATGTAGGCGACTGGCTTACATCCACACGGTAATCCACAGCTCCTTCCGAAGCATCCCAGTTTGCTGTAAAGCTCACGTTGGTAATAGCTGTAGCGGCAGTTGCCACCGGAGCAATAACCGGATCGGTTGTGAACGTTAAAGCAGCACCGTAGCTGATACCACCGTTGTTAACGCTGTATGCTCTGGTATAGTAAAGTGTTTCTCCGATTAAACCGGAAATAGAAAGCACATACGTTCCGGCACCTGTTCCGGCATCGGTAACTTTTGTAACACCGATTCCGTCAATTTCCGGATCAGCAGTAAGGCTGTAAACAATTCCTCTTTCGGTTACTGTAGAACAACCCTGTACGGTAACTTCCGCAGTAACTTTAGCCGTTGAAGCGCTTAATACTTCGGCAGCAGTAGTGTTAACCGTTGCGACAGTGCTCACTCCGTTTCCGGAAGCTAATGTAAATGTTTCGGTACCACCGCCAATGATGGTTACATCACCGTTATAAGTAAGGGCGTCTGTAGGCTCAAAACGTACAAAAACATCCTGTGTAAAAGTACCACCTGCCTGAGTAAGGCTAACAGAAGCGGTAAAAGGACCGGTAGCCGAGGTAGCATAGGTAAAACCATCTGTAGGACCTACAACGATAGCATCGGTAGTAAGGTTGATACCGGATATGGTAATCGTGTTTATGCTGCTTAAAGCATTGGCGCACACATCGCCGAAAGGCGCTAATTCAGTAACCGTAAGCGTTGGTTGTGTATTAACAATAGTCGCTACTTCGATAGTGTTCGAGTTGTCGCTGGTGTTTCCGGCAACGGCTCTGACTCTGTAATAGTAAGTCGTAACCGGTACAAGACCAGTAACGTCTAAAGAAGTACCGTTAACGGTTACATTTTCATAACCGGCAACAAAAGAAGGTGTTAACCCGGCGAAAGTATGCGAACCTAAATCGCTCACATCGTTAGTGTTTAATACAGTCCATTCTGTTTCCAATGTAGGGAAACCGGCAACTGGATTTACCGTAACACCGCTGGCAACAGCCGGTTTACGTACTAATGTTTTGTCAACTGTAGAACTGGCAGCAGTTGTCCAGGCAGTACCCGGATTTTCACCGATTCTTCCGATGATATCCACGTTTGAAGCAGCCGATATTTTATATAAAGCAACGGCATCATTACCGTTAAAGTTAACAGAAGCCACTACAGTAGCTGTTCCGGTATAAATAGTAGCCGCAGCATTTTTCAATACGATAGTAGCACCATTGGCTAAAGTACCGGATAACTGTACATCATTTGCAGAGCCGGAAGCCGATGTGCTACCGTTAGAATATAAACGTACTCTGTAATCGGATAGATTAACAGCAGCACCTGTACCATTGTAAATTTCAACATATTTATTGGAAGCAGTACCTTCTACATATTCCGAGAAAAATAGATCGGTAGCCGCTGATGAGGTTCCGAATGTAGGCGACTGGCTTACATCCACACGGTAATCCACAGCGCCTTCAGAAGCATCCCAGTTAGCAGTAAAGCTATTGTGTGTAATTGCTGTAGCAGCAGTAGCTACAGGAGCCATAACAGGAAGTGTTGTAAACGTTAAAACAGTACCATAGCTCACGCCGGCAGCTGTAATACTATATGCTTTAGTATAATAAAGTGTTCCTCCGATCAAACCGGATAAAGTAGTTGTATAATTACCAATTCCTGCTCCGGCATTGCTTACTTTAACAACATTTGTTCCTCCGATTACCGGATTGGCAGTAGTACTGTAAACAATTCCTCTTTCGGTTACGGCAGCACATCCTTCGGCGCTAACTTCCGCAGTAACTTTTGCAGTTGATGGTGTTAAAGCACCGGCTTCAACAGTAGTAACCGATGATAAGGTATTGATCCCTGTTCCGGAAGCGGCAACAGTAAGGGCTGAAGCACCACCACCAATTACGGTAATGTTTCCACTATAGGCAATAGCAGCAGTTGGTTCAAAACGAACGTATACGGTAGCGTTAAAAGTACCTCCGGCCTGGGAAAGTGATAAAGACGGTGTAAAGGTTCCGGTAGCCGTTTCAGAAAAAGTATAACCTGCCAAAGGACCTACTACAACAGCATCCGTAGTAAGGTTGATTCCGCTCACAGAAAATGATTGTACATCAGAGGACTGAAGCACACAAACGGATCCGAACGGACGTAGGGTACCAACAGCCAACGTTGGTAATGTATTTACTAATGTTGTTCCGGAAACAGCATCGCTAAAAGCTGTTTCTACAGCCGGAGTAGCCGCGTTTCTCGCTTTAGTGATAAATGTATATGCGGTATTGTCTGTAAGACCGGTTACGGTTACAGTTCCCCACTGTGCAGCTGTCTGCCATACAGCGTTTACGCCTAAAGTACCGTTTGCCTGTATATAACTTCCGGAAGCCTCACGGATAGCATAGGTAGTGGCAGCAGGATTGCTGTTTTGTGTAGTGGCAGTAATCGTAATATCTAAAGTAGTGATAGCAGGATTGCCAACAGTCAGTAATCCCGGTACATTTGCTAATGTATAAAAACTGGAATTGTTTCCGTTTGTTGTTGTAGCAGCAGTTCCGGCAGCTCTGAAGTTGTATAAAGTATTTGGTGCTAGCGAATTTACCACAGCACTAACAGCCGTAACAGAAGTTCCGCTTACTGTAGCCGGTGTTGCCGCAATACTGTTTCCGTAGGCAGTAGTAGCACCCCAGTTGAATAGGGCAGAAACAGTCTGGTTGTTTGCATTGATTGTTCCGTTTAAAGTAGCCGATGAAGCCGTAATAGCATTAGCCGCTACAGTAGTTACCATAGGCGCATCTGCTCCCCAGGAAAGCACAACGTTATCCAATGCGATACCGTCACGACTGCCGGTTCCGCTGATTTCGTCGTAGCTCCAACGGATCCATACGTTACCGCTGGTATTGTCAATAGCGGAAAGGTTAATATTCGTATAAGCAGTAGTTGTACCTTCTGCAAGGTTTCCTGAAGCATAAGCACCACCGCTAACAGCTGTAAAACCGCTGGTTGCAGAGGTCGTACTGATTTCAAGATTGAAAGAATTACTTCTTGCCTGTTCTCTTATTTTGATAACGTCATACGAAATCTTTAAACCCGTTTTACTGGCTGTATTGGTTAATCGCAATACTATGGAACCCGGTGAAAAAGCACTACCGGATCCTAAGATCCCGATTTTTGATGCATAATTATAATTGGCACCCGATGTAGAAGCAGCATTACCCACAATCATCGCATTGTCCACAGCAGTACCGTTATAGGAAGACCATCCTGTAGGATAAGCCGTTCCGGAAGCACCCGGTGTGGTGTTGAAATTTTCCGAATAAGGGGAAGTGCCCGGTAACGTAACCTGACCCCACATCGCTGAGCCGACCAGTAAGGTCGTCAAAAGCAGACATGCATTACTGAATGTCCTGTGTAATTGTTTTTTCATAATTAAAAGTTTTTTGGTTCTAACATTGATAATCAATGCTATACAAACTTAAAAGGTCGGTGTTAAAAATTCCGGATTCCAAGATTGTGTTATAGTAAGCTATAGGTTATTCTTTATTAAACAGAATGTTACCGATTTAAAATATTTGTTAATTGCGAATGTTTGAAATGGAACGACAAGCAAAAAGTAAATAAGTTTTAAAGGCGCTGCCGTCGATTGTGTAATTCTTAACATGGTTTTTGGGATGTTAAGAATTCGATACTGCAAATTGAGAAGTATTGGTAACGGATTCTGAAAATACTCCTGAAAGAATTGTCATATAAATACCGAAACGATTTGAAATAGTGTAAAAAATGACGAAATGCCGGTATTTTTAAATATTTGATAATGAATAATGTAGTATATTTAGTTTCTGATTAAATAACATGATTTATGAAAAAAACACAACTGCTTTTATTTGTTATGCTATTGGTGGTGGGGTCATTTAGTGCCTTTTCACAGGAAAAAACAGGGAAAGTTGTCTTTATCCGCTATACCGGAGAACAAGGCGCTTTAGTGAACGACAAAGTATATATTGACGGTAAGCTGACCTGTAAATTAAAGAATAACCGGTTTTCGTCCCATGACGTTCCGGTAGGGGAGCATCAGCTTACCACACGTAGCGGCGGACTGCCCGCCGGTAAAATGGATCCGTTAACGATCACGGTAGTTGAAGGCAAAACCAATTATGTCGAATTGGTAACGACAACCACCGGAATGGGATCTGCAAAACTCTATTGCCAGGAAGTAACGGAAAATTCCGCTCAGGTCTTACTGAAAAAAGTAAAACAAGAAACAGACTGTCACGTGAAATAATCGCTTGGCAGGCATTTGCACCGCTTTATCCCGGATCTGAATCACAGCTCCGGGATTTTTGTTTATAGGGTGAATATTAAAGTATTTGCGATACCGGATTGCCAAAACCCGGCGATTGTATTTTGTTGTGATTCCTACTGTGTAACTTCTACCTTATATAGTAGTGTTCGTTTTATAAAACACATTTAAAGTTCTTTTAAGGCACGGTTTAAACTCCGCGTGGTAATGCCCAGGTAGGCTGCCATATCTTCTTTTGAAATAATAATGTCCTGTTTGGCTTGCAGTTCCAGTATTTTCCGCAATCCGTATTCTATTGTATACAATTGTTGTGAGGAAGCCCTGCTGCTGGTATTGATGATCCGTTCGGCTAATTCTTCCAGTATTAGCCGGTTAAAATTGGCATCCTGTTTCAGTAAATTTCTAAAAAGAGCCACCGGTATAGCATAGGCTTTTACAGCCGTAATGGCCTCTACATTACAAAGACAGTTGCTATTTTTGATCACTTCAATTTCGCCAACAATTTCCCCTTCACTCATAAATTCCAGGATATAGTCCTTACCGTTTTCTTCCCGGAAAAAACACTTGATAATACCTTCTTTCAGTATAAAAACTTTCGATGCTTTTCCGTCCTGATGTAACAGGAGTTCTCCTTTTGAAAAGGTAGTTAGTACTATGTCTTCCGAATGCGGATGCTTTTCATAGAGGGCTTCTGTAAAAGATAAAAATGAAAGGTTGGTTCGTAACATATTTTTAGTGCCGGGACAAATGTCCTTTTTTTAAGGTGTGGGTATGCGCGAATTTTGCACTTTAAAAATACAAAAATAAGAAGAAAGAGTGATTGATAAAAGGTAATTAGCAAAGGGCAAAGGGCAAGAGGTAATTAGCAAGGGGCAAGAGGCAAAAAAGAATTACAAATTATAATGTATGCTATTTCAATATAGATAAAAGGCAAAGTATTGAAAGGGCAGTTATCAAATAAACAAAAATAAATCCCATACCCATAAATTCACAAAAAACACATATATGAAAGAAATAAACTTATCAGACTGGAAACGCAAAGATCATTATGCTTTTTTCTCACAATTTGAAGAACCATTTTTTGGGGTAACCTTAAAGATCGATTGTACACAGGCTTATGATTTTGCTAAAGAGCAGGAACAGTCGTTTTTCTTATTGTATCTTTATCGTGCTTTAAAAGCAGCCAACAGTATTGAAGAATTCCGTTACCGTATTGTCGATAAAAAAGTAGTACTGTTTGATACGGTTACTGCATCGGCAACAATTAACCGTCCGGATGGAACCTTCGGATTTTCCTATATGGATTATCACGAGGATGAAAAAGTATTTCAGGAAAAAGCGTCAGAAGAAATGGATGCAGTACGAAACAGTACCGGATTGGTACCGGCCGTTTCCGGTGAAAATGTTATTCACTGTTCGGCAGCACCCTGGCTGGATTTTACAGCATTGTCACATGCCAGAAGTTTTACGTTTCCGGACAGCAGTCCGAAAATTTCTTTTGGAAAATGGACGGAAGAAAATGGCGTTAAAACAATGCCGGTTTCCATTCACGCACATCACGGTTTGATGGATGGTTACCATATCGGGCTTTTTATTGAAGCATTCCAGCACTTAA
The DNA here is from genome assembly GCF_013389455.1 of Flavobacterium inviolabile. Classification (NCBI taxonomy): domain Bacteria; kingdom Pseudomonadati; phylum Bacteroidota; class Flavobacteriia; order Flavobacteriales; family Flavobacteriaceae; genus Flavobacterium; species Flavobacterium inviolabile. The sequence continues at coordinate 2,315,501 of NZ_CP058278.1, forward strand.
TGAACACGATTAAAAATTAAACAAATGGAAATAAGCATCAGGCAGGAAAAACCAGAAGACATTGCTGCAGTATTCAAGCTCAACGTTGCCGCTTTCCCACAGGATGGAGAAGCAAAGCTGGTTGATGCGCTGCGCCGCAATAGCGAGGTCTTTATCCCGGAACTTTCTTTAGTTGCCGTATCCGGTAATACGGTTGTAGGGCATATATTGTTTACCATGATTAAAATTATAGCTGCCGATGGTAAGGAATTTGAAAGTCTGGCACTGGCACCCATGGCGGTAAGCCCTGAATTTCAAAAGCAGGGTATCGGAGGACTGCTCATACAGGCAGGACTTCAAAAAGCAAAAGCATCAGGATTCACTTCGGTTATTGTATTGGGACACGAACACTACTATCCGAAATTTGGTTTTGAGCCTACAGAAAAATGGCAAATAAAAGCACCTTTTGATGTTCCGGCAGCCGTTTTTATGGGCATTGAACTGGAAGACCAGGCTTTGCAAAATAAAAGCGGAACCGTGCAGTACCCGAAAGAATTTGAAGCGGTATAAAAAGTACGGACCACAATACATCAAAACCATTTTACAACCCGTAAAATGGTTTTGATGTATTGTGATAATCGTCGTCAACGAAAGTAATATAATGTAAAAACCCTGATAGGGGGGATACCAGGGCTTTGTTGGAACGACACCAGTGTGGCATCGTTAAAGAAATCGGGCTGCTAACAAATTTTAAACAGTACCGATCCTTCACCGTTGCTGTTCCACAGACTGCTTTTCAGTCCCCAATGGAGCAGGTGCTTAGTGCTTTTTCTTTCTTTTAATGTCGATCTGGAATCCCTTCCCGCTTTAGTATACAGCTCTACAATGTCACCGGCCTTCACTTTTAAATGTTTAAACCAGTGTTTGTGTCTTAGCTTGCAGCGCATGCCGTTGTTTTCGTCATAAGCAGTATCGGCAAGAATATAATCTGCCAGATCGCAATCGGAAATAACGTCTAAAACAATTTTTTCATCCAATGTGCCCCCACCTTCAACTTTAGTGATTTTAAGTTCCATAGGTCTATTTATTTATAATAAATTTTTGGCACTTAAATTTAATAAAAATCCAGAATTAAAAATATTTTTTATTTTGTAATTCTTGTTTTTATGTATTTATTATTTTGTTAATAAGTTAATTTATTGATTATTAGTTTTTTTTTATAACAAAAACATGTGAAATTTAAAACGTGATGCCTTCGCAGCTATTTTGCTAACAGAATACTGCTGCCGGTAGATGGTTTAACCTGAAAGTTACGGTACCTTTTTTGGCATTGGCTTATAGACAATCAGATAGGATAAAATAAAACAACAGCTGCCTTCCGGTGGTGACTATTCTGCTAAGTCGAAAAATACAACAAAACAATATGTTTTCGTTATGCGGATGATGGTTTTTGTGTTTTTATTTTTATTAATTTAGCTAAAAAAATAAAGAATATTTATTTTTTAATGCTTGGTATTGTGAAAACATGAAAAATTTATAAATACTTAAAAGTAGTAAAGATGAACAGGATCAGGATAGAAATTAAATGGGCGGTTGTATTCCTTATCGTTTCCTTATTGTGGATGGTACTCGAAAAATTATGCGGACTTCACAGTACACACATTGATAAGCATCAGTATCTGACCATGTTGTTTATGATACCCGCCATCTGGATTTACGTCCTGGCGCTTAAAGACAAAAAGAAAAATTATTACAACGGTGTGATGAATTTCAGGCAGGGACTCCTGTCCGGTATGATTATCACGCTGATAGTAACCATTTTTAGTCCGCTTACCCAATGGATAATCTCGACTATTATTACCCCGGAATATTTCCCGAACGTTATTGAATATTCGCTTAAAACCGGATATCATAAAACAAGAGCGGAAGCTGAAGCCTATTTTAACCTGGAGAATTATATGATTCAGAGTACTATAGGCGCAATCATGATGGGAACAGTCACTTCGCTGATTGTCGCTTTTTTTGTAAAAAGCAAATCCGGACCTGAAGCAAACAGGTCTTAAGTAACCGTAAAAATAGTACTGCTAATACTTTAATATGGATTTTGTAACCGTATCCCAGACGTTTCAATGTACCGTAGAAGAACTTTGGAACGCCCTCACACAGGAAGAACAATTAAAAGAATGGTACTTTCCCGTTCAGGATTTCTTGCCGGAAGTAGGACATACGTTTACTTTTTATGAAAGTGAAAAAAGTAAAAAATACCTGCATCGATGCCGTTTTTTAAACATTATTCCATACAAACTGCTGGAACACACCTGGGAGCGTCCCGGCCACAGTAAAGGAATTTCCCAGCTAAAATGGGAGTTACTGCCCTTAAATGACAGCAAAACACTGCTCACTTTAACCCATACCGATTTACAGAACTTTGCCGATGCCGGTCCCGATTTTAGTGTGGAAAACTATAGGATGGGGTGGGAAGCGATATTGAATACCTCCTTAAAAAAACATTTGGACAAGTTTACCGAAGTGCCCTAAAACCGTAACCCCAAAAACCCTACATAATGAAGATTGTTAAATTTATTGTCTGTCTTCTTTTCGGACTGATGTTCATCAATGCCGGACTGAACAAATTTTTTAATTATATGCCCATGCCCGATATGAGCGAAGAGCAGCTCAAGGTCATGGAAGCTTTTATGAAAATAGTCTGGCTGCTGCCTTTGGCAGGGATTATTGAAATTATAGGTGGAATCCTGTTTATTATCCCAAAATACAGAGCATTGGGCGCCATAGTCATTTTACCGGTTATGGTTGGAATCGTACTGCACAACATCCTGATGGAACCATCGGGAATTGAAATGGCACTGGTACTTTTTGCTATTAACCTTTGGATCATTCTGGATAACTGGAAAAAATACCAGCCTTTAATGTCCTAAACGTACTGTATAACATCAAAAACACCTGACAGCATTTTAAACGGCCAGGTGTTTTTTTATGCGATTATTTATCCCTGCCGGAAAATTTTAACCGGATATTTACCGGGTTAATCTTTTTTCTCCGGTCTGTCTTTTATCTCGGAAGCTTTAAGATACACTTTCTTTCCCTGTTTGTTCACATAATACTTACGGTTTTTATTGTTGATGTAAACATCGGTTCCGTCTGGTGCCATTTTGCCTTTCCAGACCTTATCGGTAATCTTGGAAGTACCTTTTACGGCCACTTCGGCAGTTTTGTTACCAACGGCTTTGGCAGTTTTTTCAATTTTATCACCTACAGATTCTTTTTCCTTTTTTTCCTGTGCATGAACGGTTAAAGGAGCGGTAATCAATAATCCAAGGGTTAACAACCCTGTAAAAATGGTGGTCTTTTTCATGATAATAGTTGTTAAATGATTAATAATTAGGGTAATGTATTGGTGTCTTCAGCAGACTTTTTCTGTGCGATATTTTCAATTTCCTTGTTCAGAAAATAGGACAATCCGGTTCGGATGATCACAGTCCCGGCCAGTATGCCTAAATCTTCAAAAGTAGGATTGAGTATGGTATCAATAATGTCGGAAGCAATCAGGAATTCCAGTCCCAGTAATAAATAGTAACCGACTTCTATTTTAATTTCAATGGTTCTGGCAAGTAAAAAAGTATGTTTAAAACGATCCGCTTCATTGACAATAAATTTAAGCAGTCCAATAGCGGCACCATAGCAAATAATCGCAATACTGATATAGCTGATCGTGTCTGATAGGGTATGGAGCAGTTCGTTCATCGCATTATATTTATATAAAGATACATAAATATCGTAAAATGCGATTATTTAAAGTGTTGTTTTAGTGTGATTTAGGAAGGATTTTGTCCGGGAAACACCCTAAAAAGGGGTATTTCTACGCGGTATCCGGAAAAAAGGATACAGTAATTTAGCCCTGAGATATGGTAACCGAAATTAAAGTATAAGTTCAGGATAAGGAACATGTTTTGCTGCCGAAATGTACAACACAATCAGTACTGCAAATAAACATTTTTCGGATCACACGGATTTACAGTTAAAAACCTTAAAGGTCATCAAAAAATGCCGATAACAATATTCAAAAAACAGGGAAAAACAATTGCAGAAGCTGGATTTAACAGACAGTCTGCCAATGAACAATTGCTGATGCAGTTGAAAAAAGAAATTATCAACGAAATACACGAAAACCTGCTAAAAGAAATGCTGTATAAAAGAGAAAGGCAGTATTGAAGATAAGTGTAAAAGGTGAAGGGCAAGGGGCAAGGGGCAAGGGGCAAAAAGCAAGAGGCAAAGGACAAAAGGCAGACCTGGAGGTATGATTTATGATATACGATATATAAGGGGAGATATATGAAGTTTGATATATCACATTCTTCATTCTTCACATCTCGTACTTCGTATTTCAACCCTTTTACTTTATACCTCGTATTTCACACCTCGTACCTCAAACTTCATACCTCGTCCTTCGTCAAGCGTATTGCACTATCTCCACCTTACTTTTTCCACTGGCCATTTTACTCACTTTAATCTGCGTTGGGATACGTTCCGTCATTTCCTGTACGTGTGATATCACACCCACTTTCCGGCCCTGATTGTGTAGTCGTTCCAAAGCATCCATGGCGATATTCAGTGTGTTCGGATCCAGGGAACCGAAACCTTCATCAATAAAAAGGGATTCTACTTTCATACGGCTTGAAGATAGGGAAGCCAGTCCTAAAGCCAGTGCCAGCGAAACCAGAAAGGATTCTCCTCCGGAAAGAGAGAAAACAGTACGCACTTCATCACCCATATCCTGGTCGATTACCTGTAAGCCAAGCGAATTCGGAATGCGCTCAATTTTGTAACGGTTGGTCAGTACTTCCAGATGAATATTGGCATAACCCAATAAAACATCAAGCGTATATTCCTGTGCAATCTGACGGAATTTCTTACCGTCATACGAACCGATAATCTCATTCAGCTTACTCCAGTTTTCGGTAACAGCTGCCTGTTGGTTAATGCGGTCTAAAAGATCACCGATTTTGTTTTTGTTGGCTTCATCCTGTTGTAGTCTGAAACCGATTTCACTATGGGACTGCTTGTTTTTTTCCAGATCCGATTGTGCCACACGGTATAGCTCGTTGAGCTCAGGTAATGTCCTGTCGGATAATTTCTTTTGTTGGTGTGCTTCCAGCAGCTGTGTTCTTTCAGCTAATACCGACTGTGTCCGGGTAACTTCCTCCGCAATAGCCTGGAGTATTTTTCGTTCTGCCTGCATCCAGTCGGGAGTAAGGGTAAGCAATTCTTTAAGCTCATCCGGACGCAATGGTACGGCATGCTGTTCGTTATAAGTTATCAGCCATTGTTCGAGTTGTTGAGAGGCCTTGTGAGCTGTACTTTCAAAAGCGCTCCGCTCTTTGAGCAGCTGTTCCTGTTGGGTGACCACTTTGGTACTGTCAATATGCAATTGTTGCTGCTGTAACTGATCACGTTCCAGTGCTTCCTTGGCTGAAGCTACAGATTCCTGTAACTGTGCTTCAATCGTTTTTACCGGTTGACCTTCAAAAAGTGACATCCGTTCTTTATATAAGACCTGATAAGCGCTTTCGGAAGCAATTAATACTCCGGCTTTTTTCTGAGCGTCAGCAGTAAGTCCGGCAAACTGTTTTTCTAATTCGGTAACTGTTGCCGAAAGAATACCATACTGATTGAGGTTGTATTCCAGTTTTTCGGTTTGTGTTTTCCATTTCTTTGTAAAATGTTCCATTTTTTCCAGGAAAGATTCCGGAGCATTTTTCCATTTATCCACCCAGCCCTGGTCGGTGATATAATGACTCAAAAAGGCTTCTGCATCCAGTATGGAAGCTGTTGTTTGAGTGTGTTCCTGTACAAGGCGTTCCTGCTGTTCGGTATGGGACCCGAGTTCCCGTTCCAGATCTTTTATACGGTTGGTAGCTTCGTTACAATCTTTTTCCAGTACATCAATTCGGACTTTCTGGCTTTCCAATTGCTGTTTTTCAGCGGCATGTGCCAGTAACTGCGCTTGCAATTGTGCCTGTTTTTCTTTTAAGACAGATCGTTTTTCGGCTATCCATACTGTTTTCTGCTCGTCAGGGATATTGCTGCATTCGTCTGCAATGGCAAAGTTTTCCCAATCTTGTTGTAAAGCTTCTAATATTCCCTTTTTACTGTTAATGGTTGCTGCAAGAGCGGTAATACTCTTTTGCAGGTTTTCACAGGTTTGCTGCAGACTGCTTTGTTCCTGTAAAGAGGAAAGATATTGCTGTTCCGTTTCCCGGTGTGCCTGTTCCAGTGTGGCCAGTACATGATCCAGTTTCGGTTCGTGTGCGGCATAAGGATGCTCTTCACTACCGCATACGGGGCATGGTTCGTGAGGAACAAGACCGGCGCGGAGCGTTTCCACATTTTCTGTGGCTGCCAGACGCGCTTTCTGCAATAATTGTGCAGAAGCCTCTTTTTTTGCCGCTTCATGGATAACACGCTGGTTGTGTTGTTGCAGGGCGGCTCCTTTTATTTGATATTCCTGCTCGTCGGCAGTTTGTTTTAAAAGTAAAGCATCAAAATCAAGCCGGGTGCTATAGAACAGTTTCCAGTGTGCTTCCGCTTTAATGGTATTTTCCAAAGCGGCATCCGTATCGTCTTTCTCCAGTCCGATATTTTCTATAGGTAGCAGCAACAGTTGCTTTTTCTTGTTGTTATAGGTTTCCTGAAGGGTTTCCAGAGTGGTTTGCTGCGTGATGTTATCAGTACTCAGCGTAGTTCTTTCGGCATCTTTCTCCCGGATTTTTTCCTGTACTGTTTCAAGATCATGGGCAACAGTCTGCAACAGCGTATACAACTTTTGGGTTTCCTGTAGTTTGGAAACAATAATGGCGCTGTTTTCGGCTATCGGTTTTCGGCTGCTGTGCTCTGTTTTCCAGTTTTCAATATGCTCCGTTTCTGTGGAAAGTGCTGTCAGGACGGCTTTTTTGGCAGCTATTTTAAGCTGTTGCTGCTTGCTTTTTTCAGCCGTATTTTCAGCTTCTTCTTTGGCTTTAGCCAATTGTTCCTTTTTTTCTGCCAGCAGGGTATCTTGCTTTTTAGCTTCTTCCAATAGTGGCAGTACTTCGGTACTGATCTTATTTTTTTCGGCCAGGTTTTTTTCAGCCTCCGCAACCGATTTATGTACAGCTGTTTTTTGCGCTTCCAGCACGGTGATTTTTTGCGCTAAAGCTTCCAGTTCGGCTGTTTTTTGTTTTTGCTGCTGTTCGGCATGCTGCAAGGCATCTGCCCAGGTTCTGGTTTGCTGTACCTGTTCTGCCTGCTGTAGCTTTTGTTCGCGGTTGGCCGCACTTTTTTGGGCTGTAACAGCTTCAATTAAAGCGCTATCTGCCAGTGCCTGATGGGAACTTAGTTCTATTAACTGCTGGTGCCAGCTGATTTCGGCATGTACTGTTTCGGCCTGTTTTTCCAGAATTTTAATCCGGGAATGTAATGCTGCCTGTTCTTCAAGAAGTGTTGCGAGCTCTGCTTCCGTAAAGGTTGCAATACCTTCTTTTTGCAGGTTCAGCTCGCGCAGCAATACTTCTTCCTGTTTGCATTTTTCATATACCATTCTTGAAATTTCAGAATAGATATGAGTACCGGTCAGTTTTTCCAGTAAAGAGGATTTTTCATCCTTATTGGCTTTTAAAAAAGCGGTAAAATCGCCCTGGGCTAATAGGACGGAACGGGTAAACTGCTCAAAGTTCAGTCCGACCAGGCGTTCTATTTCCTTATAGGTTTCTGCTTTTTTTCCGGGAATATCGGTTTGCAGCGTAATGTTTTTTAACGTAATGGCATCGGATTGTATATTGCCGTCGGCCTGATTCCGGGCTCTGCGAACGCTCCATGTGGCGCGGTAATAATTACCGTCAACACCTGCAAAATCAACTTCGGCAAAACCATCGGCTGTACCGTCTCTCAGAATACCGCGCACATCACCCTGGCTGATGGTACTTCCCTGTACATCGTGAATTTCGACTCCGGTTTCTCTTGCCTGCAGGTAGCGGGGTGTTTTTCCGTATAAGGAAAGACAAAGTGCATCCAGTATGGTCGACTTACCGGCTCCGGTGGCTCCGGTTATCGCAAAAATCCCAGCTGTTGCGAGCGGTTCTGCTGTAAAGTTGATTTCGGTAGTACCTTCCAGAGAGGCTAAATTCTTGATTCGTATGGCTATGATCTTCATGTTAATTCTCTTTTTGGGTTACTTCCTGTGCCGCCTGCTGGAAAAGCTGCATGATGGTTTCGGGAACCGGAATATTGTATTTGGACTGGTATATTTTGGAGAAAACATCGGCAGGCTGTAATTCCTGTAACTTTTCCTGCGTAACAAATTCGGTTGCTTTGTTTGTGGCGGCGGGATAGCGTACATCAATTTTTGCCAGCCGTATATTTTTACCGGTCAGGGCTGTTTCTACTTTATGACGCAATGCCGGTTCGGGACCATCCAGCAGTACACGTACTTCCAGATAAGGAGCCGGTTCGCCGGAACGCGAAGTATCCGGCAACCGCTTTAACAGCGTTAAGACTTCCTGTAAAGGCTGGTGTGTGGCTGGCACCCTTTGTAACGGTACAAACAGCGGAATTTCCAGAATATGTAAATTATCGATCTGTGTTTTACCTGATTCAAAAACAACTACCTGGTGTCTGTAGTTAAGTTCTGAAAAAGACATTGGAAGCGGACTGCCGGAATAGCGGATGTGTTCTTTTCCGCCAATTTTCTGTGCCTTGTGGATATGTCCCAAAGCCACATACTGTATTCCTTCCGGAAAAGCGGTTGCCGGAACACATTCCACACCACCCATGATCAGGCGTTCGGTTTTGTCCAGTTCCGTTATTTCAGCATGATGTGTATGCAGATGGCCCATGGCAATAATGATCTGATCGTCCTGTTTCTTTTCCAGTGCATGGGCATACGCCTGTTCGTATAAGGCGGTAACACCATCGGTATACGGATTGGCACTGCCCGGAATAGCCGGATAATCGCCCATACGCAAAAACGGGATGGCAAGGCACCAGGCTGTTGTTTTGCCGGAAGTATCGTGAATCGGAATAATAAGCTTTTCGTAATTGATAGTACCATCCGGATTTTTTTCAACCAGTCCGATAATATGAATATTGGATGACTCCAACAGCGGTTTCGGGGATTCTAAACGCGATGCCGAATCATGATTGCCGGCTGTAATGATAATCTGTAATTCCGGACAGGCTTTGGTCGCCTGATTTAAAAACGTATAAAACATTTTTACCGATACTGCAGCAGGATTGGAAAGATCGAAGACGTCGCCGCTCACCAGTAAAACATCAATTTGTTCCTGTTGTAAAGTCTGTATCAGCCAGTTCAGGAACTGCTGATGCTCGTCTGTGCGGTCGTATTCGTGGAATAGCTGACCAATATGCCAGTCTGCTGTATGGAGAATTCTCATTGCCGGTCAAAGTATTTTATCAGAAAATAAAAACTGCTGTTTTAGTAAGATACTTAAAATGAGAGTGCTATTTTCTGCTGTTTGTCAAAAATAAAAGTCCTAAAATTAAACTTTTTAAAGGACAAAGCATCCGGTATTATTACAGAATTCCATAAAAATACAAACAGCGAAATACGTAAGGAAGGTAAGAACGGGTTGTTTGTTTCCGGACAGCGGGTTACAATGCTTTCTTCACGATATTCCCGAGGCGTTTCAAATCATATTCCAGTTTTTCATCCCATTTTAAGGCAAAATTCAGCCGCATACAGTTATTAAACTGGTTGTGCTGCGTAAACATTCTGCCGGGTGCAAAGCTGATATTCTGCTGCATTGCCTGTTCATACAGCAGAGCGGTATCGATACGTTTGTCCAGTTCCAGCCACAATACAAAACCACCCTGTGGCTGTGCGGCTTTGGTATTATCCGGGAAATAGGTTTCAATAGCCCGCTGGTATTGCAGGCAATTGGTGTGCAGCGTATTCCTCAGGTTGCGAAGGTGAAGGTCATACCGGCCATGTTCCATAAAATCGGCTACAACCTCCTGAAATAAAGGCGGTGTGGATATGGTTTGCAACAGTTTTTTCCGCATCACTTTTTCTTTAAACTTTCCGGGGGCTACCCAGCCAACCCGGTAGCCGGGTGCCAGGGTTTTCGAAAAAGAACCGCACCACATAACGATACCCGCTTCGTCATACAGTTTGCAGGGAGCAGGGCGGCTGGTGCCAAAAAACAAATCTCCGTATAAATCATCCTCAATTAGCGGAATATTGTATTCGGTAAGCATTTTGACTACGGCTTTTTTGTTCTCGTCCGGCATACAGCTGCCCAGCGGGTTATTGAAATTGCTTACCAGGCAGCAGGCCTGTATTTTGGGTAACACTTTTTTAAGTGCATCCACATCAATGCCGGTTACCGGATTGGTAGGCAGCTCAATGACTTTTAGTCCGAGGGATTGTATCATTTGCAGTATGCCAAAATAGATCGGGCTTTCCAGTGCAATCGTATCTCCCGGTTTGGTAACCGCCATCAGGCATAAGTAAATGGCATTCAGCGTGCCGGAAGTGGTTATAATATCGTTTTCCGTTAGCGAACCGCCCCACACAAAAGACCATTTCGAAATATTGCGCCGGAGGTTTGTATTGCCGGGAATAATATCATATCCGGTTCCGCTGTCGTCCAGACTTCGCATCGCTTTCAGGACACTTTTATTCAGCTTGGCAATGGGCAGCATACTGTTGTCCGGTACACCCAGTGAAAACTGGGTAATTTCTTTGTGATGCAGGGTATTAAAAACCTTGCTGATTAAATCTTCCGGATGATCCTCTTTTTCAAACAGCCTGGGTTTACTGGTTTCCGGAATGGAAAATTTCCGGTTAAAGGTATTGCTCACATAATAACCCGATTTTGGCCGGGATTCTATCAGTGATTTGCTTTCCAGTTCCAGAAAAGCCTGCTTTACAGTGTTTAGACTGACATTGTAAATTTTTTGTACCGTGCGGATAGAAGGCAGTTTATCGCCAATTTTTAATGTTTCGGAAGCAATCTGGGCTTCAACAGTATGGGCAATTTTTTGATATAAGGCTTCTTTCGGCATGCTGATTTTTTAGTAGAACTTTAAAGGTACGATAAACGGAAATAAAAATGCCGTTTAATTCAGATAACATTGGTTCAGCCAGTTGATAAACCGGTCTATTTCATGCTGAACTGCCTTGTCTGAAACAACAGTATTGTTTTGTAAACTTTTGTTTGCCTGAAGGTGTGCTGAAAAAGAATTCAGCTGCTCGTTAATGCCGGCAGTTTCAAAATCGGTATCTGCCTGAACGGTAATTACCGCTTCACCGGATGAGGTCAGTTTTACAACAGAATAGGCTACAATCTTTTTGTCCTGTTCGGCTACACCAATCGGAAGTCCGAAATCGGCAGCCAGTTTGTTCTTCACCGCCGATCCGACTTTTTTAAGCGATTGGTTTTTACGGTATAATTGTACAATGGCATTCAAATCGGATAGATACACTTCCCGGAATTGTATGGGTTTTGGTTCTTGTGCTGCGACGTTCATAATTGTCATCTTTAGAAGACAAAATTAGAGCGCCTTTACAGAACTATACAGATACAAAAATGTATTTTTTTAAGGGTACAGATTTGAGAGGTTTGATATATGAGGGTTGATGATGAGGACTGAAAATCTAATATCGTACTTCATACTTCTATTACTTCTTGCCCTTTATCCTTTGCCCATTGCCCATTGCCTATTGCTTCTTGCCCTTTGCCTTTTGCCCTTTGCCTTATTTCATAAAAAAAGGAAGCACCTTACCGGCACTTCCGTTTTATGAAAAATCTTGATTATAGAAAGAAACTATCGGGTGATAACTGTTCTTTCAGAGATATTTTCGTCATAATTTTTAATAAAAAGATCAATTTTTGCTTCGTCTAGTGTACCGTCATCTTTAATGATTTCGTTTTTAAGTAAAAGCTTAATAGCTTCTTTTAAATTACCACCTCTGATTTCGGCTTTTTGTCCAATGGTCAGGAATTTTATCTGAGTATAATCATCATCCAGATGCATGTGGGTACCACCATTATTGGCTATCAATGAAAATAATGGCTTATTGGAATTTAAAGGAATAAAAATAAAACCATTAGCTCCGAAAACGCCGGTTCTTTCGGTTTTAAATAGTTCCTTGTCGTCAGCAAGTACCTTGTCATTTTTGAATTTTATCTTTTGGGAATAAGATAAACTGGTAATAAAGATTAACAGGGATGTTAATGCAATTTTCTTCATGATTGTTTTTGTATTGATTGCGTTAATTTATTGTGGATATATGGTTTTTTTGTGTCAACGGGTAAAAATATAATTAATATTTAAAAGTTTGAAATTTTTGTTGACAGGATGATAAGGTTTTTGGGGTGGTTAAAAGAAGAGGTAAAGGGTAAGAAGCAAGAGGCAAAAGGCAAAAGGCAAAAGGTAAGATATTAGATATTAGAAGTGTGAGGTCCGATGTACGACTTTCAACCTTCATATATTTAACTTCTAATATCATATCTCGCATATCAACCCTCATATATCTAACATCGTACTTCTAACCTCATATATCATACTTCAGGAATTAACCATAATTTCAGGTAAATCATTAGATTTGTAATCATTCAATAATGATGATGGCCTAACGTTTAAATATACTATGAAACTAAAAAGAACTTTACTGTTTATAATCCTAATATCAAATTTTGCTTTTGCTCAAAATACCGTAAAAATCACAAACAATTATGGAAGTGAAAACCGGGAAATCCAGGATGTAATTGATTTTGAAAATATTTACATTGAACGACTGAATTTTGAAGGAGGACAGCTTAACGGGAAATATTATGAAATAAATATCCAGGAATTTGTAAAAGGAAAATTAGTGCATAAAGAATTACTTTTTGATGGTGCTGAAACCGATTTCTTTAAGATCAATTCGGATAAAGAGTCACTAAAGTTTTTCTTTAAAATGGCTGACGGAAAGTTAAAAACCTATATAAGAGGAATGAAATTCGGAAGTAAGAAATCGTATTTTAAATTACAGGATGATTCCGATAAATATGCTTTAAAAGACTTTTTTGGCAGTAAAGAGGAGCTGTTTTTAGATATAAATTCCCAGCAGGAAATTCCGGTGTTTGCTATCATAACGCCAACAATCCATAAAGACGGCTCCGGTTCGTATTGCGAAGTTGTGCAATCGGATATCAAGCCTGAAAATCTGGGGACACATTTTAAAATTCCGCATTATTTTTTAATAACAATGAAGTTTAAGAAGTAGAGGGCGAGGAGGAAGAGGCAAAGAGGAAGAGGCAAAGAGTAAGGGGCAAAGAGTAAGGGGCAAGAAGCAAAGGGCAAAGGACAAGAAGCAAAGGGCAAACAAACAATAACCTAAGGCCAATTCCTAATCCCTAATTCTTCATTTCTAATTCTTCATTTCTAATTCTTCATTTCTAATTCTTCATTTCTAATTCTTCATTTCTAATTCTTCATTTCTAATTCTTTATTCTCTTTTCTTCAGTAAAGCTTTCCTACGTTTCAGGAGCTAAAATTGCTTTTCGGGTCATATTTCCATAAGTACATACACAACAAAAGGACAACTTTGCCATAGTGTAACCTTTCTATCTACTTATGATGAACAATGCCAACACCATAACCATTATTGCGGCAACCAATTTTAGCGCTATTGCGGAAAATGCCGTACTGTATGCCGCCGGTTTAGCCAAAACCGTAGGCGCAAAACTGCTGCTTTTCAACTCGTTTTCGCTGCCGGTTCATTCGGCGAATTCCCATATCACTTCCGACGGGATTCAAAAGCAGATCGACAATACAACAAACAAACTGAAACGACAGGCGGAAACACTGGCACAGCAGTTTGGAATTGAAACAACCGTTTTTTGCAGCTATTCCTTTCTGGAAGAACAACTGGTATTGCTGCTGAAAGAAACCAACGCACAGTTGCTGGTTATGGGCATGGCGGAACGTTCACTCGAACAGACACTGATTGGAAATTCTACCACTTCGGCAATCAAAAATATCAATATTCCGATACTGGCAGTACCGCTGAAAGCACACTTTGAAGCCGCCCGGAAAATACTCTTTGCCTGCGATACCTTTAAGGAAGTTCCCCTAAAAAAACTCTCCTGGCTGTGGGAAGCCACAAAACTGATAGACGGCGAAATAGAAGTCTTTAATGTCACCGAAAAAATAGACAGTTTAAAAGCATCCGACGCACCGGCACTGGCAAAAAATATAGCCGAAAGCGAATTTCAGGATGTCAGATACCTTTATAAAAGCGTTCGTTCCAATGCGGTTATAGCCGAGATTGAAAAAGAGATCCGGAATTTTGATGCCGATATACTGGTCATGATACCTCAAAAATATGGTTTCTGGGACTCGCTGATCCACCGCAGCAAAACCGGAATCATGGCTTCCGGATTAAACATACCGCTGCTGTCATTGCCCAACTATTAGCCGGATAGGCGAGAAAAACAGTAAAATATGGTACTGAGGAATGGTAATTTCATTTTAAAAAACTATATTGGCACTAAGCCCTAAAAACGGCAGCAAACAGCACATATAAAATCCGATCTTGAATATTTTTGCAGGTCACTATACCATCTGTACATGATTGAAAAAATAAATATATACCTCATTAGCCGGTGGAGGAAAGTAGTTTTTGCACTGCTCTCCTTAATCATGTATTATGTGGTATCCTTTTTTCTGCATCCCGATGCTTACTACTGGAAATTCTTTTTTACACAACCGCTGCTCGATCAGATCATCGATGTGACCGTATCATTGCTGTTCTGCCTGATTATTTCAAGGATCAGCATTATCATTAACAGCAAACTGAACGAATCGCTGCCCTGGACCGAAAAAACACTGCAGCGGGCGGTTATACAGACCGGTTTACAGATTTTGTGTATCGTACTGATCATTGCCTTTCAGGTAATTGTGAGCTTTTATGTGTATGATATGGACTGTGAGAACGATCCCTTATGCGATTTTAAAGGACTGTGGAATTGGGTGAGTGCCAGTATTATTATTGCTTTGATTATCAGCGCAATCAATACCAGTAACTATTTTATTGAAAGCTGGAAGAAAACGGCACTTGATGCGGCGGAACATCGTTTGAAAGCAGCCGAAAACAAAAGGGCTGCAGCCGAAGCCGAACTGCTTGCCTTAAAACTGCAGATCGATCCCCACTTTGTATTCAACAACCTGAGTGTACTGTCGGAACTCATATTGGTAGATCAGAAACTGGGGTATGATTACTCCGAAAACTTTTCCAAAGTTTACCGCTATCTTTTGGTAAACTCCAAAAAGGACATCATAAAACTGGCCGACGAATTAAAATTCTTGCGATCCTATATTTTCCTGATTCAGAACAGGGTAGGAAGTGGTGTGTCCTTTGAGATTGCTATTGACGAAACGGCACAAAACTTATATTTACCGCCGTTAACGCTGCAATTCCTCATTGAAAATGCCTTAAAGCACAACAAAACGATCAAAAGCGATCCTCTGAAAATTAAGATCTACAACAGCGGAACCGACACCTTAGTGGTTGAAAATGAACGCATCCCGATACAAAGTGCTGTATTGTCCTCCGGATTAGGACTGAGCAACATCATGGGCCGGTACAAACTGCTCACAGACAGAACTCCCGAAATAATCAAGGACAGCCATACGTTTAAAGTGATAATCCCATTAATAGGCTATGAAGATGAAGATAGTAATTATAGAAGATGAAAAACCGAATGCGGATCGCCTGCAACGACTAATCAAAGAAATTCGTCCGGAGGCGGTAGTGCTGTGCGTACTGGAAAGTATAGCCGAAAGTGTGGCCTGGTTTTCAAACAACAGCAGCCCGGATCTGGTTATGATGGACGTGCGCCTGAGCGACGGACTTAGTTTTGAGATCTTCTCCGGTATAAAACTGCTGTGTCCGATAATTTTTACCACAGCTTATGACGAATATGCCGTGAGAGCTTTTAAATTCAACAGCATCGATTACCTGCTCAAACCGGTTGAAAAAGAAGAATTGGAAACCGCTTTTGAAAAGCATGAAAACCAGCCCCATAGCAACCTTCAGAACAGACTGGACAGTCTGCTGAATTTTGTAACCCATAAAGACTACCGTACCCGGTTTTTACTCCCGTACCGCGACGGCTTTAAAACCTTAATGATCAGTGATGTGGAATACTTTTATTCCGAGCTGAAAGTCACCCGTGCGCGCCTGCTTAACGGTACGGAAGAAGTCGTACCGCAAACCATGGAAGAACTGGAACACCAGCTGGATCCGAAAACCTTTTTCCGGGCAAACCGCCAGTTTATCATACACATCGATTCGATACAGCATGTGTACAACCACTTTAACTCCAAACTGAAAATCGTACTCAAAAAAAGCAGCGATACCGAGATCATCATCAGCCGTGAAAAAGCGGGGATCTTAAAATCCTGGATGGATTATTAAACGGCTGCCTTACCGGAACAATGACGGTAATTACCGGTCGTGAACCCCCGTTTTTACTCAGAACGGCTATTCTTCGTTTCAGCAGTAAAAAACGACGTTTCGGTTAATTTCTTATATTTTACAGGGTCTTCCCGTTGTTATTTTGTCGTCTAAAATTATAGTATTCGATAAAATGACAAAGCCAATTTTCCAAAACAACAGGACCTTGATAAAGGTTTTCGTGGTAATGATTATGATAAGCCTCACCTCATGCGGACAAGGAGGCAACGGAGAGGCACCGCAAATGCCCAAGCCGGAAGTCGATTTTTTTATAGCCCAGTCCACAACCGGTGAAGTCGAGAAAAAATACCCCGGCAGCATTGAAGGAAGCGTTAATGTTGATATCAAAGCACAGGTGTCCGGCTATCTTGAAGCGATTTATGTTAAAGAAGGAGAGTATGTACAGCAGGGACAATCCCTGTTTAAAATTAAGGGAGATGTTTTTGCCGAACAGGTAAACAATAGTCAGGCTGCCTATAAAGCGGCTTTGGCAAACCTTTCCAACGCCAGACTGGAAATTGAAAAAATAAAGCCGCTGGTAGCCGGAAAAGTAGTTTCAGAAATTCAGCTGCAAACCGCTCAGGCAAATTATGAAGCTGCGGTAGCCCAGGTAGCTCAGGCAAAAGCAGCCTTGGGTTCTTCTAAGCTTAACGCCGATTTCTCACTGATAAAAGCACCGGTAAGCGGTTACATCAGCCGTATTCCGAACCGTATCGGGAACCTGGTTACGCCTAATGATGCTGCACCGTTAACCACTTTATCCGAAATAAACAACGTTTTTGTATACTTCTCAATGAGTGAAGCCGACTATTTGGCAGTATTGAGAGAAGGTATGTCCAAAACACCGGTAAGCCTTATTTTAGCCGACGGAAGTACCTATGAACACAAAGGGAAACTGGAAACGGCAAGCGGAAATATTGACCGTACTACCGGAAGTATTGCTCTGAAAGCAATTTTCCCGAATCCGGAAAAATACCTGCGTGCCGGCGGTTCGGCAAGAGTGGTGCTCAATAACAGCCTTTCTGCTGTACTGACCGTTCCGATGGCAAGTGTAAAAGACATACAGGACAAGTTTTTTGTATTTACGCTGACCGCAAACGATAAAGTTGCGATGACCCCTATAGAAATAGCCGGAAGTGCAGGCAATAACTACTTTGTGAGCAAAGGCATAAAACAGGGCGATAAGATCGCACTGAACAACATTGACCTCCTGAACCACGAAATGGTTGTAGTACCCAAAGTAGCAGCTTTAGCGGCTAAAAAATAAACAAACCCATTGATTTAATATAAATAACATTTCCATGTTAAAAAACATAATAGACAGGCCGGTACTGGCTACCGTAATTTCCATTGTATTGGTAATACTTGGAATCATTGGCCTTACAAGATTGTCGGTAACCCGCTTTCCCGATATTTCGCCGCCTACAGTAATGGTGAGCGGTTCCTATCCCGGAGGGAATAGCGAAACCGTTATCCGTTCGGTAGTAACACCGTTGGAAGAACAGATCAACGGGGTGGAAAACATGCAGTACATTAAATCAACTGCCAGTAACGACGGTTCGTTTTCCATCAACGTGGTATTCAAACAGGGTGTCGACCCGGATCAGGCAGCTGTAAACGTACAAAACAGGGTACAGCAGGCAACACCAAAACTGCCGCAGGAGGTAATCCGTATGGGATTAACCACTTCCAAGCAGCAGAACAGTATGATCGTTATCTTTAACCTGTATACGGACGACAACAGCAAATACGACGAATTGTTCCTGCAAAACTATGCGAATATCAATCTGGTACCACAGATAAAACGGGTACCGGGCGTAGGACAGGCACAGATTTTCGGGGCTAAGGACTATTCGATGCGTGTTTGGCTGGATCCGCGTAAAATGGCAAATGCCGGACTGATCCCTTCCGATGTAACGCAGGCAATAGCCGACCAGAGTCTGGAATCGGCTCCGGGTAAACTGGGAGAAGAATCAAAATCGGCTTTGGAATACATTATCCGTTACAAAGGGAAAAAGAACAAGCCGGAACAATATGAAGATATTGTTGTTAAAAATGACGGACAGAACATACTGCGCCTTAAAGATGTGGCGCGGGTAGAATTCGGATCCATTTCCTATAGCGGTGATAATATGTCGAACGGTAAAAATGCCGTTACGGTAGCGATCCTGCAAACCTCTGGCTCGAATGCCAATGATATTGAAATAGGCGTTAACCGGGAAATCGAAAGACTGTCGAAATCCTTTCCGCCGGGTGTGAAATACGTAAGTGTAATGAGTACCAAAGAGCGGTTGGATGAAGCCACCGGACAGGTAAAATCGACCTTGATCGAAGCTTTCCTGCTCGTGTTTATAGTTGTGTTTATCTTCCTTCAGGATCTGCGTTCTACGATTATTCCGGCGATAGCTGTTCCGGTAGCGATTGTAGGAACATTTTTCTTCCTGCTGGTATTCGGTTTCACGATCAACATCCTGACGTTGTTTGCATTGGTACTGGCCATCGGTATTGTGGTGGATGATGCCATTGTGGTGGTTGAAGCCGTACACAGTAAGATGGAAGAAGATGCCGGCCTTACGGCTAAAGAGGCTACCCATACGGCCATGTCGGAAATTACCGGGGCGGTAATCTCGATTACACTGGTTATGGCTGCGGTATTTATTCCTATTGGTTTTATGACCGGATCATCGGGGATTTTCTATAAGCAGTTTGCCTATACTTTAGCCATTGCCATTATCATTTCGGCAGTAAATGCATTAACGCTAACGCCGGCTTTATGTGCCTTATTGTTAAAGAATAAGCATAGCGGAAACCATCATGATGCGGTGCCGGAAACAAGCTTTAAGCAGCGTTTTTTTACCGGTTTCAATACCGGTTTCAACAACCTGACCGGGAAATACATTAAAGGTGTTCGTTTCCTGATTAACAGAAAATGGCTGGCAGCCGGTCTGGTAACAATTGTGAGTGCGGTTGCTTTCCTGATGATGATGAGTACGCCAAAGAGTTTTGTACCGCTGGAAGACGACGGATTTATGATCTACAGCTTGTCGATGCCGCCGGGAACTGCCCTGGACCGTACAACCGAAGTGGTTAAGAAAATTGAAAAAACTCTGGATGGAATGGAAGCCTTTGACAACCATACCAGTATTACCGGATTTAACATCCTGAGCAACAGTGCGAGTCCGGCTTACGGATTAGGATTCTTAAAACTGAAACCGAAAAAAGACAGGGGAGCAGTAAAAGATATTGAAGCCATTTTAAATGATGTCAACGCCAGATTGTCCACAATAAAAGAAGGCTCGATCATGGTACTGCGTATGCCTCCGGTAGAAGGATTCGGGGTGACCAGTGGTGCCGAAATCGTGTTACAGGACCGGACGGCACGTGATCCGGCGGTACTGAAAGCGATGGCCGATAAAGTAATCGGACAGATCATGCAGCAACCGGGTGTGCAATTTGCCTATACCACTTTCCGTGCCGATTATCCGCAGCTGGAACTGGAAGTTGATGAAGACAAAGCGAAGCAGATGGGCGTAAGCGTCCGGGATCTGTTAAACAATATTCAGACCTATTTTGCAGGAGATCAGTCGGCTGACTTTACCCGTTTCGGGAAATTCTACCGTGTGAATGTTAAGGCAGACGGTATCTTCCGAACCGATGAAGCCGCTTTTAATGAAATATTCGTACGCAATGCCAAAATGGAAATGGTACCGGTTAAAGCCCTGGTTACCCTGAAAAAGGTGTACGGACCGGAATCGGTGAACCGCTATAACCTGTACAACTCCGTTAGTATTACAGCTGTAGCCTTACCGGGATACAGTAACGGAGAAATTATGGGCAACCTGGAAAAAGTACTGGACACGCTTCCGTCTGATTATACTTATGAATGGACCGGATTGAGTTTAGAAGAAAAATCGGCAGGTAACCAGACGGTAGCGATCTTCGGATTGTGTCTGCTATTTGTATTCTTCCTGCTGGCTGCACAGTATGAAAGCTATTTACTGCCATTGGCGGTATTACTGTCCATACCAACGGGAATATTGGGGGCTTTTGCCGGAATTAAAACGGTAGGACTGGATAACAACATTTATGTACAGGTAGGATTGATTATGCTGGTAGGACTGTTGGCCAAAAATGCCATCCTGATTGTGGAATTTGCATTGCAAAGGCGAAAATCGGGATTATCGATTATTGAAGCCGCAATTGAAGGGGCGAGATCCAGGCTGCGCCCGATTATCATGACCTCACTGGCTTTTATTGTGGGAATGATACCGCTGATGTTTGCCACAGGAGGTACTGCAGTAGGAAATAAATCCATCAGTATAAGTGCTGCGATAGGAATGTTAAGCGGAGTGGTATTAGGTGTTTTTGTCATACCGTTGCTCTTTATATTCTTCCAGTATTTACAGGAAAAGATTTCCGGTAACAACAAAATGAATCAGACTATAAACAGAAACTAATGAAAATAGTAAACAATATAGCGATTGCCTTATGTACCGCCATGATTGCATCGTCCTGTGTGGTGGGTAAAAAATATGCCCGTACGGATTTAAACACTCCGGAACAATACCGGGAACAGCTTGCGGTAACGGGAGATACCCTTTTACTGCCGTGGAAAAGCTTTTATAAAGATCCTTTGCTGGCAGAACTTATCGAAAAGGCACTGGCCAAAAACAACGAAGTGCTTACGGCTGTTAAAAGTATGGAACAGCTGGACCTGGCCTATAAACAGGCGAAGCATTCACTGATGCCCACATTGGAATTTTCAACCGGGGCAAACCGGACCTATCAGTCCAGAAACTCTTTAAACGGTTCGTTAAGCGAGCAGTTTACCGGGAAAAACTATCTGGATGATTATAGTGCAAACCTGAGTCTTTCGTGGGAAGCCGATATCTGGGGCAAGGCTGCTTTGCAGAAAAGAGATGCCAGAGCCGGTTATTTTGCCCAGAAAGAAAACCTTTCGGCATTAAAAACCAGGATCATTGTCCAGGTGGCACAGGCATATTACAATCTTTTGGGACTGGACGAGCAGCTCAAAATTGCTGAGAAAAATATTGAACTATCGGACAATACTTTAGCAATGATGCAATTGCAGTACAAATCCGGGAATATCAATTCGCTGGCAGTCGATCAGACCGAAGCACAGAAAAAAACAGCTGAATTGCTGGTACCGCTGGCGAAAACAAATATAGCGGTGCAGGAAAATGCCCTGCGTATTTTGTGTGGCGACTATCCGGACAGTATACAGCGTTCGGGCAGCCTGGATGTGAATGCGCTGCATGATGTTTTTGACGCAGGTGTTCCGGCGGCACTTTTAAGCCGGAGACCGGATGTAAAAGCAGCAGAATTTGCGGTAATGTCTGCTACGGCAAAAACCGGACTGGCAAAAGCGGCCATGTATCCGAGGCTGAGCATTACCCCGCAAATAGGTGTCAATTCGTTTGAATTTGACAGCTGGTTTGATTTTCCGGGTTCGGTTACCAAAAATATAGCGGCCAATCTGGTGCAGCCAATTTTCCAAAAACGAACGCTGCGCACTGCCTATCAGGTGGCTCAGCTGGAACAGGAAAAAGCGGCGATACAGTTTAAACAATCGTTTCTGGTTGCCGTTGGGGAAGTATCTGACGCCTTGTCAAAAATAAAATATGCCAAAGAGCGCCTACAGCTGATAGATCAGAAAACGGCTTCTTTGGAGAAAGCGACAAAAGGAGCGATGCTGCTTTATAAAAGCGGTATGGCAACTTATCTGGAAGTTATTACAGCCCAGAATAACGCCCTTCAAAACGATCTGGAAGTCATTAACCTCAAACTGGAAAAGCTAAATGCATCCGGCGATTTGTACAGAGCCCTTGGAGGTGGTGTTAATTAGGCTCTGAAACACAAAATTCCTTTTCCGGCATATCCAGTTAATGCTCCTTACTGGGTATGTCCGGATCAGGTTTTGTATATTTATAAGAAATCAGCATTAAGCATCATAACAATTAAAAACAGATGAAAATAATATCCGTCCGGGAAAATCCCGAATATAAAGATAAAGCAATACACTATTTACAGCAGGCATGGCAGGAAGTATCGCCTGTTATATATGAAGACTGCATCACGCATTGTATCCATGCCGAACAGGATTTGCCGCAATGGTATTTACTGGAAAAGGATGCGGTGATTATCGGCTGTGCCGGACTGATCACCAATGATTTTATCAGCAGGGGAGAGCTGTACCCGTGGGTTTGTGCTATTTTTATTGAAGCGGCACACCGCGGCAATAACTATGGAGCCTTACTGGTTGAAAAAGCAAAAGAAGACACCCGTAAATTTGGTTTTAAATACTTAAACCTTAGTACCGACCATGTGGGGTATTATGAAAAAATGGGTTTTCGCTATATCGGTCAGGGATATCATCCCTGGGAAGAAGAATCCCGTGTTTACCAGCTTACTTTATAAGCATCGGTATTATTTTCTGCTGATTCTGGAAATGGAAGAACCGGTAACGGAAGCCGGTTTGGTCCTGTCCTGAATGGCCAGTTCAATAGCCGACAGCAGCAATGCCTTAACCTTTTCGTTTCGGTAATCTTCGGCAGTACTCACCGGAATATGCCGGATCAGTTTCCCCGTACCGGTTAATAATTTGTCCGGATCGGGTAGCAGTGTTCCTTTATTAAAACCCAAATTCAGGTGACTGGTATAGATGGGCAGCATGCAGAAAGCATCCGAAAGCGTGTCGGAAACGGAAAATACAGTAGTGAGCGCATGCGTATGATACAGCAATTCATTGCTTTCGGGATATAATTCCAGTATACAGGCTCTCAGATCGTGAAACAATTCCTGTATGTTTGTTTCTTTTAACTCCAGAAAATACAGGAAATCAGGATGTACAGGCTTTGCATGTTTCATAATGGCAAAGGGATAAAGTTTCCGTTATAGTACTATTCCGGCCGGTTGGAATTCGGCGATATCATGATAGCCAAAAACGGTTATTTCCGGATGTTCCGCAACAAAGGCACGAATGCGGTTTAGTGTTTCGATTCGCAGGGCATCATTATCAGCTCTCATTCTGGCTAACTCATTTACCGGATGTTCTGCATCGGTCAGTTCCACTTTCATATAATAAGCATCCCCGATATAGAATAACCATCCGGATTCGTGTTGTAGCGCCACACCACAATGCCCGAGGGTATGTCCGAAAAGCGGGATAAGGTATAGCTCCGTATCGGAATTCAGGTTTACTTTACGGGCTTCAAATCCAAACCATGTTGCTGTGCTTCCGGCATAGGTTACAATGGTTGGGTTATGATCCAGCTGCTGCGGTAAATATCTCGGATTTCCGCTTTTAAAATTTTGATATTCTTCTACTCCTACATGTACGACCGCATTCGGGAAATCGGCAAGTCCGCCGATATGATCCGGATCCAGATGCGTAATCACGCAATGGGTAACCTTGTCCGGATCGAGCCCGAGCTGTTCGATCTGTTTTATGGCCGTACGCGCTTCGTTAAACTGAAAACCCACAATATCAATCAACGGCTGTCCGATTCGTTCGTCCGGCTTTTGGGTATCCAATAACCCGATTCCGGTATCAACAAGATACAGTTCCGCATTATTTTCAAGTAATAAACAGTGTCCGATAACATTATCGTTAACCGGTGAAACAATCTTTAAACAGTTTAAATGGTGCAGCGTCGTCATTTGATTAAAATAAAGGGTTGTAATTTCAGTGTCAAGTTACAAAAGTTCAGGGGTATTGCAGCGGTCTTTGGCAAACCTTTTTCCGGCCGGAAGGGTATGTAGCTGATTTTATGCCTTGTTCAGCCGGATCAGTATATCGAGAAAGGCCGTTACCGTTTTTTTCATAAACCTCTTTCGGGGAAATTAGCCGTTTACCAATTGGAATGCTGTTTTAAAAGCTCCGGGTTTATGGATCTTTTGATATAGACATATCGGTAGCGGTTTTTTGCGGTAACATAAAGTGTATCACCATGAGCAGTGAATTCCTGTGTCTGTTTTCCAATTTGCCAGCCAAGCTGTCCGGTTTGGGTAATCAAATCTCCGGTAATTTTGCCTTTTTTTAGATAAAGGACTCCTCTCCACCCGGTATAAGCAGGATCGAACATGTTTTGGGTCAGTATCGTATCGTTTCTGTCCAAATGAAACAGGTTGTAATTGCCGTTTCCGTAAAACCGGTAAACGCCATAAATTGTATTGCGGTTGT
This sequence comes from Flavobacterium inviolabile, assembly GCF_013389455.1. Classification (NCBI taxonomy): domain Bacteria; kingdom Pseudomonadati; phylum Bacteroidota; class Flavobacteriia; order Flavobacteriales; family Flavobacteriaceae; genus Flavobacterium; species Flavobacterium inviolabile. The sequence goes on from NZ_CP058278.1 coordinate 2,340,202, forward strand.
TATGATTGTTTCGCGCTAAGATATTTTGTTGTTGTACACTGCCATTGTAATAAACCGGAAGGAACTCTTCATAGATTACGGTGGTGTCAATTTGCGCCAGTATCGATTTGTCAAAACTGGCTTTATTCTGAAATACTTTAGGATTAACCGGAGCTTGTGAATAGCCGTTTTTAAGAATGGTTGTCTGTAAACAACCCGTCAGAAGTATCAAGAATAAAATCGGGAATAGTTTTTTCAAGGTTTAAAGGGGTGTTTGTAATAGGATAAGGTTATGAATTAAAATTAAATATATAATTCTGATGCGTAGTTAAAATAAGGATTATTTAGGTAAAATTTATACCGGTAAAAAAGCCTGACTATTTAAAGTCAGGCTTTTTTACGCTTTAATAGTACGTTTTTTTTACCATGAGTAGATTTGCGTAGTTAAATATTTGTTTCAGTATTACATAACACGCATTTTTGTTATTTACGTATTGATAATAATGAAAAAAATAGAGCGAATTGTCCCATTTAACTATGTTGGGTGTAATTTTCCTTAAAATATTAAAATGTAACAATAAAATATTCTAAATGGTAATAGTATGTTTTTCTCTTTAAAAAATAAAAAATTATTTATAGTTGGTTTTATTGTAACGCTGTTATCCTGTAAAACCTCAATAAACAAAACGAACAATGCTTCGGATGTAAATTACATTCCTTATTATTCACAGGTATATAAGGCAGACAGTTTGTTTCTGACTAATAATTTCCAGAAAAGCTATAATATTTTAGATAGTTTGTTTCAAAAGTACGAGCCGCATGAGACTGAAAATATCAATGAATATTCTACTTATATAGCATGCTCGGTATTAACGGGCAATATCGATAATATTGAAATAAAAATAAGAAAAGGGTATTCTAAATTTGGCGGAATAGGAATTACGCATCCTAAAAGAGATAGTATTGGGAAAGTACTTATAAAATATAATCTGTTAACGATTGAAGAAAAAAGAAATCTAAGGAAAGAATATTTTAAACAATTTGACCCGGTTTTACGAAATAGAATAGAAAGAATGTTTAAGGAAGATGAAGCGGCCAGAGTGCCTGAATTGGATTATGTAAAAATGAGGTTTTACCAGAAAAAGCATAAAAAAGAAATAGAAGAGATAATTGCTAAATATGGATATCCTGATTATCAGGTAATAGGAAGTACGGGAAGCTTTGAAGAATTACCGGTTAATTTTATGATAATATTTATGCATCAAAAAGACAGTTTTAAGAAGAAATACTTAAAAATGTTGTATGACAATATGGTTAATGGAAAATTAGCACCGGAAGAGTATGCTATAATAGTGGATAGAACTTATTTAGAAAAGAAAAAATCAATTTACGGAACAATTATACAACCGGGGTTAGCATATCCTAAAAAACTCGATTCCATAAGAACAACAATTGGTTTACCCAATGTTGATTATCAAATGTGGGCATTTAAGAAAAGATTTCCGGATACTTGAAAGGTATTTTGATAGCCGGTTTCATTATTTCTGATGCATCAAAGTGATTTTTTTACCATGAGTAGATTTGCGTAGCTAAATATTTGTTTCAGTATAAAATAATGAACAATTTCGTAAATCAATTGTTGATGTGATGAAACATACTTGGTTAATTATACCCTTAATTATGATACTGTTGTGTATAGTATATATGCTTTATATGAACTTATATGTTATGCCTGTATTGATAATTATTTCTCAGGTTATTGTAATTTATATAAAGATGAAAAATAAAAGGAATCAATAAGTAGCTCTTGTATATAAAAAAGGTTACGAATAAGATTCTTATTGCTTAATTGAAATTTACAGCTGTATAAAAAAATAGAATTAAGTGAGCTGAAAAATCGGGAAGGCCATGTTTAAAATAATTGCATTTTTTCTATTGGTAATCCGTTAGTTATTCATCACCCGGTATTCATTAGGCGAATACCCCATACGTTTTTTAAACAACCGGCTAAAATGCTGCGGATATTTAAACCCCAGTTCATAGGCGATCTCACTTACAGATTTGTTGGTATCAAAGATCTTTTCTTTTGCCAGATCCATCAGTTTTAGCTGAATATACTCCTGAGCCGATTTACCGGTTTCCTTTTTGATCAGGTCACCAAAATAATTGGCAGATAGATGCAGTTGTGCCGCACAATAGGCTACAGACGGTAAACCCAGTCGCTGCGGTTTATCGGATTGGAAATAATCGTGAAGCAGATTTTCAAAACGTTCCAGTAATCCTTTATGAACATGGTCACGGGTTACGAATTGGCGGTCATAAAAACGAACACAGTAATTCAGGAACAGTTCAATATTGCTGACGATCAGTTTTTTGCTGTGTTTGTCAATGGCATGTTCCAGTTCAAACTGGATTTTAGATAGGCAGTCCACAATCACTTTTCGCTCCGTTTCCGATAAATGAAGCGCTTCAAATACTTCATACGAAAAAAAGGTATAATCGTTGATATTGCGGCCCAGTGAAGTGCCGTGAATCAGATCCGGATGAAACGTCAGCGCATAGCCCTGCGGCTGGTAATGCTGGCCGTTATTTTCAATACCGATAACCTGTCCGGGACCTAAAAAAACCAGCGTTCCTTCCTGGTAGTCATAATAATTACAGCCGTAGCGCATATCGCCGCAATGGATGTCTTTTAAGTAAATGGTATAAAAACCGAAATTCATCCTTTGATGCGGGCGCGGTTCCGATTTAGACAGATCAATCACACTGACTAACGGATGCAGTGTTTCCTGTCCTAAAAGCTTATTATAATCGCCTACATGATCCAATCTTAAAACTTTGTCCATCACTTTACCATTTTAAACAAATCAAAATTAGTACATTTAAGGATAGGTTTTTTAGTGGTAAACCGCAATCAGTAATATTGGTATGCAATACTGTAATCGGTATAACAAAAGATTGGCAAATAGGTAAGAATTTTGTACCGATGTTAAAAGGAACGCGATACGGAGATTGGTTTCAAACCAATTTTCTGCGGGTCCCAAAGAAGCGGACAACAGGTAGAATCACTAAAATAACATGTATGCAAAAACAATTTATCCGGTTTGTACTTTTCGCCGCCTTTGTATCCTTTTTACCATCCTGTAACCTCTCAAAAAATATTAATATGAATGCCAACAGCACTAATGAAAAGGCTATTTTTCCAACAGGAGAAAGAGGTTCTGCCGCTTATTTTTCGGGTACCACCCGGGTTAAAATATTAATCCAAAAAGGAGGTGATGTAAACTATTCCATTGCCAATGTACAGTTTGAACCGGCTGCCAGAACCAACTGGCACACGCATCCTGCCGGGCAGGTATTACTGGTAACCGAAGGAAGCGGTTTTTACCAGGAAAAAGGGAAACCGGCAATTGCTATTGCAAAAGGTGATACAGTCAATATCCCGGCAAATGTTGAGCACTGGCACGGAGCGGCATCCGGCAGTCATTTTACCCATATTGCAATTACCAGTTATAAAGGGGAAGAAAATGTGGTCTGGCTGGAACCGGTAACCGATGAAGAATACAACAGCATACAATAATTCTATAGAAAACAACAAGCAATAAACAGAAAAACAATGGAAAAATTCACCGTAAAAGCATACGGGACACAGGCTCCCGATGCAGCAATAGCACAACTAAGTATCGACCGCAGAACCGTAACGGCTAACGATGTGGAAATCGAAATCCTGTATTGCGGCGTTTGCCATTCCGATCTGCACACGGCGCGCAACGACTGGGGCGGTACGATTTATCCGGCTGTTCCGGGACATGAAATCGTAGGTAGAGTGAGCAGTGTAGGTAGCGGAGTAACCAAATTTAAAGTAGGCGATATCGCTGCTGTAGGTTGTTTGGTCGATTCCTGCAGAGAATGCGAGCAATGTAAAAACGATCTGGAACAATACTGTATTCCGGGATTCACAGGTACCTACAACGGTAAAGACAAACATCTGAACCAGCAGACTTTTGGCGGTTATTCCGAAAAAGTGGTAGTCGACCAGCATTTTGTATTAAAAGTGCCTAAAAACCTGGATCTGGCCGCGACAGCACCGTTATTATGCGCCGGAATTACCACCTGGTCGCCATTAAAACACTGGAAAGTAGGAAAGGACAGTAAAGTAGCTGTAGTGGGATTAGGCGGACTGGGACACATGGCTATCAAATTGGCAAAAGGACTTGGGGCTCATGTAACATTGTTTTCCCGTTCTCCGGAAAAAGAAAAAGACGCTTTGGAACTGGGCGCCGATCAGGTGATTATTTCAACAAGTGAGGCACAAATGGCTGAGGTAAGCGGTAAATTCGACTTAATTATCGATACCGTTCCTTATGTACATGATGTAAACCATTATATCCCAACCTTAAACATTAACGGTACAATCGTATTGGTAGGTTATTTAGGGGATCTTAACCCGATGCTGAACACCGTTCCGATGATTTTAGGCAGAAAATCGGTTGCCGGCTCTGTTATTGCCGGCATCGCTGAAACTCAGGAATTACTGGATTTCTGCGGAGAGCACAATATCGTTTCGGATATTGAAATCATCAAAATGCAGGATATTAACGAAGCTTATGAGCGTATGCTGAAAAGCGATGTGCGTTACCGTTTTGTGATTGATATGGCATCATTAAAAAACTAAAAGGACGGGACATTATAAATAAAAAAAGGAAAGTCACAGGCTTTCCTTTTTTGTTTAACGGGAATCGGAAATTAGAATTTTGAAGCAAATTCTTTGGCGAAATCTTCCGGTTTTATGGCTCCGGTTATTACGCTGCCCTGTTGGATAAAGTCATGCTGGATCGCTCCGTTTCGCAATCCGGCACCCATTTCGGTATACAGTTCCGCAATTTCTTTCGGTACTCCGGCCTGTTGCATACCTTCCAGTGCCTGTTCGTCTGTAAACGTTACCCAGGGTAATGCCGGTTTGGCTATGGCTGCTCCCAGTGTAGCGGCTAATTGCGCCGGAGTTGTTATATCGCTTACAACATAACGGATGTTTTTACCGGTAGATTCCTGCTGTAAAGCTTCTGCCGCAGCCACCGCAATATCCGTTGGATGTACCAGCGGTAAAGTTGTATTGGCTTCCATGTTACCGCCCATAATGTTCATGCCTTTAATCATCGGTACATCATTGTAAAAATTGGTATAGAAATATCCGGCACGCAGATAGGTAATTGCTACAGCATCCAGTTCGTTAAACAGCTGCTCAATATGATATAGCGATTGGATCGGCCCGTTTCCGTCCGGTAAATCGGCACCAATACTGCTCAGCATCACTACGCGTTTTACGCCCGATTCTTTTATGGCTGCAGCCAATGCTTTACCGGCGTTTACCGTGTTTGTAATGATGTTGCTGCCGCCCATATTGGGAGGTGTCATCGAAAAAACGGCATCGGCACCGTGAAAAGCCTGCTGTAAAAAAGCGGCATCACTAACGGAACCTACGGCTGCTTTTGCTCCTAAGTTTTCTATTTCCGCCTGTCTGTTTGCGCTGCTGGTGATAACCGTTACGGCATGGCCTTCGCCAACCAGTTTTTGGGTTAAGGGTTTACCGATATTTCCAAGAGAACCTGCAATTGTAATTTTCATGATATTTTGTTTTTTTATTTGTTATACAAAGGTATCTTTGTACTTACTTTTATACAAGTACTTACCCTAAAGTATGTATTATGACAGCAATTAAAGAATCATCGACCATACAGGAAAACAAGCGTTTTGCCCTGGCGGAATGTCCGGTAACTTATGTAATGGAAAGAATAGGCGGTTACTGGAAACCGATTATCCTCTATCACCTTACTTCCGGCGATAAAAGATATAGTGAACTGAAGCGCGCCATTCCGGCGATCACTGAAAAAATGCTGATTCAGCATTTAAAACAGCTTGAAGCCGATAAACTGATCATCCGGGAAGCAAGGCCGGTGGTTCCGCCTTTTGTAACGTATCGGTTAACCAATTCCGGACATGCTTTACAGCCGATTATCAGCGCAATGGCCGCCTGGGCATTTGAAGATATGAAAGGGGCTTTTGAAGGGGAGTAGCGGGATGTGAAGAGGCAAATAGGCAAAAAGCAAATAGACAAAAAGCAAAAGGCAAGGAGCAAAAAAGCAAAAAGCAAATATATTTGGACTATTTAACTTTTGCGGGGCTATGGCTTGTGCTATAAAAAAATGCCCGGAGAATAACTACAATTTTTATCTTTATATTACCTAACACCTGATCCCCATGATAGCGCATTTACCATTTTACCTGAGTTTGCTTGTAGCGATTGTACTGCTCATTATGCTTGCCAATAAAGTAAAGATTGCTTATCCGGTGCTGTTGGTAGTGGCGGGACTGGCGATTAGTTTTATTCCCGGCATACCGGCTTTGCATATCAATCCGGAGCTGATTTTCTTTATCTTTTTACCACCGTTGTTATACGAAGCTGCCTGGACGGTTTCCTGGAAAGAAATGTGGCGCTGGCGCAGAATTATTGTCAGCTTTGCCTTTGTGGTGGTGTTTCTGACGGCTATTTCGGTGGCTTTAGTCGCTAATTATTTTATACCCGGCTTTTCGCTGGCTTTGGGCTTTTTACTGGGCGGAATTGTATCACCGCCCGATGCCGTTAGTGCCGGAGCCATTCTGAAGTTTGTAAAAGTACCGCGCCGGGTATCGTCAATATTGGAAGGCGAAAGCCTGCTAAACGATGCGTCCTCCTTAATTATTTTCCGTTTTGCAATGGTTGCCGTAGCGACCGGTCAGTTTGTCTGGCACGAAGCAGCCCTGAGTTTCGGATGGATGGTAATTGGTGGACTGGGTGTAGGATTGCTTACCGGGTGGATTTTTATGAAAGCCCATAAATATCTGCCAACGGATGCAAATATGGATATAGTGCTAACGATGGTAGCGCCGTATATCATGTATCTTGCAGCAGAGGAAGTGCATAGTTCGGGGGTGTTGGCGGTTGTGAGCGGCGGTTTACTGTTGTCGAATAACCGGCATTTGTTTCTTAGCGGCACTTCACGGCTAAGAGGCGTTAATGTGTGGGAAAGTTTTTGTTTTATATTAAACGGACTGGTGTTTATCCTGATTGGACTGGATTTGCCGGAGATTACCGCCGGATTGGAAGGTGTGAGTATTGCAACAGCTGTGGGGTATGGTGTATTGATCACCGTGGTGCTGATTGTAGGCCGGATTATAGCGTCCTATGGTGCAGTTGTGGTAACGCTTATTGCCCGTAATTTTATTACAGTGGCCGACAGGCGAAGTCCGGGGTATAAAGTGCCGCTGCTGATAGGCTGGACGGGAATGCGCGGAGTGGTTTCGCTGGCAGCTGCTTTGTCGATTCCGCTAAAACTGGACGACGGTTCACCTTTTCCACAGCGTAACCTGATCCTGTTTATCACCTTTGTGGTAATACTGCTAACGTTACTGGTTCAGGGACTGACCTTGCCGTATCTCATCCGGAAAATCAACATGCCGGATCCGGACCAGCATCTGCCGGAAGAGGAGATTGAACACCAGATCAAAAGGCAATTAGCAGAACATGCGCTTTTGCATTTGCGAACCAATTATAACGAACAGCTCAACACGGAGCCGGTACTGCAGCAAATGGCACTTAAATGGGAACATAACAGCCTGATTGCCGATAATGATCAAATGTCGGAAAAATGCAAGGCAGTATATATGGATATCATTAACCGGCAACGGGAATGGCTGCATGACAAGAACAGGGCAGAAGCAACCCTGAATGAAGAGATCATCCGCAAGCATTTGATGTATCTGGACATGGAAGAAATGAAACTCCGGTATCTGTAACTACTTACCCTGAAAAAGTAGTTTTGTGGAATGGGTTACCGTATATTGTAATTTCATGCAGAGCATAAAAATCGGAAAAAGCAGGCAGAAGAAAACTCAAAGAAGAAGAAAGCTTAAAAATGGGCTGATCGCCAGAAGAAAACAGTAAAAGCTAAAACTATAAAAAGGCAAGAAAATATATCTTGCCTTTTTATATAAGCACAACCTTCAATATTAAATTGATGAATCAGCATTGTCAGTTTATCATAAATTTACTAGCTGTTCTATTGTAATATTGTTACTACGCTTTTCTAACAAATTCAGACTTTAATCCCATGGCTCCAAAACCATCGATCTTGCAGTCAATATTATGATCGCCGTCCACAAGTCTAATGTTCTTTACCTTGGTTCCCGCTTTGACCGGCCCGGAAGCTCCTTTAACCGGCAGGTTTTTTATTACGATCACCGAATCGCCATCCTGTAAAATGTTCCCGTTGGAATCTTTTACAACCAACTTACCTTCTTCTGCTAATGCTATTGGGTTCCACTCATGGCTACACTCTGGACAGGCATATAGCTCATCATTCAGGTAATAGCCATAAGCTGATCCACATTGCGGGCAATCTTTCATTTCTTCAGACATAATCATTTCTCTGTATTAAAAATTAGTAAATATTTTATCTCAATTGTTAGTGTTTAAACTTTCTTTTTAAGTGGTAATACCTTAATCTCACGTAGTCATAATATAATGCTGCCAGAAGTACCAAAACTGCTATCAGCAAAGTTTTCAGTGCTAAGGTGTGATACAATACACCACCCAGAAGACATCCCGAAAAGAAGCAAAAAATAATAATCAGCTTCAGGTTGATGCTTTGCCTGATCTTCTTATAACTGAACATATCCGACCGATAAAAGATCAATTGTGATAGTTCAATCCCCAAGTCGGTAAACAGACCGGTCAGATGTGTTGTCCTTACCACAGAATGTGATACCTTGGTAACAAGTGCGTTTTGAAGTCCCATAGCAAACAACAGCAGGCAGGCTATAACATGTGAACCCCAAAAATCAAATCCCAATAACGATACCAATAATAAGATTATCATCTCAATAAACATTGGAATAAGATAAGAAACGGCTAAATTCTTTCTCATAAACATTTCAATAAGTACACCCGTACAAAAAGCTCCCAAAAGAAAAAACAGGATGTATAATAGAAAAATAGTAGCTGTTGGATAATTTTGAAGCACGACTTCTTCTGAAAAATAAGCAAAATGACCTGTTACATTGGTAGTAAGTACTTTGATTGACATCACTCCGGTTACATTCACAATCCCTGCTACAATAGATAGCATGGATGCTAATTTCAGATTATGGGAATAAGTCCGGTTTTTACCTAAGTGTCTAAACATAATCAACAGAGATTACAACCATGCAAATTTATACAATTATTCATCCCTTACCTTGATTAATGCCATCTATGTTAAAAACAAAAATACCTCATCCTTTTTATGAGATGTTTCCATTTATCAATCCGGATTTATTTAGCGTTTTGATCCGGTCGATACGATCATCATTAAGAAGCTCAGCCATCAACCAGGAATACTTTTTAATCTCATTACTGTGAAAGGGAATTTACGTTAGGTGTCCAAATTTGTTTTTATTTAACTAAATTGAATGATGGTTCGCCTTTTCCACAACGTAACCTGATCCTGAAAAGTTTATTAAATACAAAATTTTACCTTTGCAGAAAATAATTCCAGATAAAATGAAAGATAAAGTTGAATATATAAGAGGTGATCAATCACTATCAGGTGATTTTAAAAGAGCCGGCAAATTAATCCAGAGTTTTAACGCGGCCGATTACGATAATGATACATTAAAGAAATCGATACTTACGGAATTATTAGGCTCCGTTGGAGAAGGAATTACTATTGAGCATAATTTTCATTGCGATCTGGGATATAATATCCATGTAGGTAAAAACTTTTATGCCGGATTTAACTGTACGATTCTGGATATGGCCGAAGTACGGATCGGCGACAATTGTCTTATCGCTCCTAACGTGGGAATATACACAGCCGGTCATAATATTCATCCTATAGACAGACACAAGTCGGGAAATGCCCGTCCGATTATAATAGGAAATAATGTATGGATTGGCGGACACGTGGCAATAGTTGGTGGTGTTGAAATCGGAGATAACTCCATCATAGCTGCCGGATCTGTAGTTCTGAAAAATGTACCTTCAAATACCATAGTGGGTGGAAATCCGGCGAAGATAATTAGAAGCATAACAGATTCTGACTTATAGAAAAGGTTTGCTTTGAGATCAGTGCCATTTAAAATTCAGCCGTATTTAACAGGGCTGAATTTCTGGTATTGAGCTATACCTAAATTGCTCTTTCACAACGGTACTCAAGATCTTTAAAAACTCAAAAACAGATACCTTAGTACGATCTTTTGTTTCAAATTTAATTGCATTATTTGGACATTTCAATTTTTTATTTACATTTGCATAACTGGTTATATAAGTAAATATATAGTTGAGGTTATCATAATTTAATCTATCAATAGAGAAGAAGAACCTTGACCCAGTTATATTATAACAAAGCATCTCCCGGACGGAAACGAAAGGGGAAAAACATAAAAAGCAAATTAAAAAATACAGTATGGAATTATTTAACAGAACAGGAAAAATGGCGTTGGGCAGCAGACTGCGTTTGCTAACGGCAAAAGTGACCGAAGATGCCGCAAAAATTTACGAGATGTATGATGTGGACTTTTCGCCAAAGTGGTTTCCCGTATTATTTATTTTGTCGGAAGACGGGGAAAGAACCATTACCGAAATAGCGGAACAAATCGGGCATTCGCAGCCGTCTGTTACAAAGATCATTAAGGAGATGGCAAAAGCCGGCTTGGTGATGGACAATCTGAAATCGGAAGACAAACGCAGGAATTTAGCAGGATTAACCGAAAAAGGCAAAGAAGTAGCCTACAAAATAATAAACGTACAATCGGCCGATATTGATGCTGCGATTGACGGTGTTATTGCGGAAGCCACACACAACCTTTGGGAAGCGCTTGCAGAATGGGAATTTTTACTGGAACAAAAATCGATCTTTAAAAGAGTACAGGAGCAAAAAAAATTACGCGAAAGCCAAAAGGTACAGGTCGTGGAATATGCGCCCCAATACCAATCGGCTTTTAGAGCGCTTAACGAAGAATGGATTTCCTCCTATTTTGAAATGGAAGAAGCCGATTATAAGGCACTGGACAATCCGGAGGAATATATACTAAACAAAGGCGGGAAAATTGTTGTCGCGCTTTACGACGGTGAACCATTAGGCGTTTGTGCTTTAATCAAAATGGAGGATCCGGACTATGATTTTGAAATGGCAAAAATGGCAGTATCGCCCAAAGCTCAGGGGAAAAATATTGGATGGCTATTGGGGCAGGCCATTATTAGGGAAGCTGAAAAATTGGGGGCATCAAAAATATTCCTGGAAAGCAATACCATTCTAAAACCGGCGATCAACCTGTATTATAAAATGGGCTTTCAGAAAATATCGGGACGTCCAACACCCTATAAAAGAGCTAATATCCAGATGGAATTATTGCTAAATGACAAACAGTAATATTCCTCTATTTCGTATATGCTGTAAGGTTTGATGTACTGCCGGTTTTTATCGGTTGTACCGGAGTACTGTTGCAGGCATACAGCATATACAAAAACTGGGCATTAGAGTTATAAAGACTTTTATATTCATAAAAATGGCATGAATACACAAAACGATATAATAGAAAAAACAAAAATCAGGCGGGTGTACCTGTCCGATTTACACCACATTCAATCCCTTTACAAAGAAAAACACACCAATGTTTCGGATACGAATACGACACCTCAAAATAGCAGATTACTGCTTACGGAAGATTTTGGATTGCCTATAGCCTTAGCCGAATATAACAAAGAAGTAATCGGATATGCCGCTGTTGTAATACATGCCGGGAAACAACCTCAAATACAATTATACTTTAAACAGGGATATCAGCAAACAGCAATCGAAATTTTACTGAATGACTATGCCCGGAAAGTTTTAAGTTCCCTGAACGAAAGCGATCCAAATGCCGGATTTAAACTTGAAAACGGTATTGGTAAAATAGCAAGCTGGCTGAATAAATGCCAGTAGGCCTGATTATCGCTGCTTTTTCCGTAAGAATCAATCCATAATAGTTTTATTCCCTTTTCCCTTTAAGAAAAGCATAGACAGCCATAGCATGGCCATGGCCTAAGCCATATTCGTCTTTAAGCCAGTCTGTAATTTGTGTTGCCTTTATCTCTTTTTTGATCTGCCCGTTTTCGGTAAATCTTTTTTCTTCGGCTATTGCCTGAAAATCGGCAGTAGTTTTACCGGTTTTCGCCCGGATATTGTCTAAATACGCTTGAAAGGACATCGTTAATTATTTTTAAGGTTTGTAACAGTGCTGCTCTTATGATAGAAAATATAGGATACCATTAAAACGGCTAAAACGATTAATGGGAAAAAGGTCTCAAAATGCAATCCGTCTACGGCAAAATGACTGATGGAGGCAAATAGAAAATCAAATGTAAAACCGGCGTAGGCCCATTCTTTCAGGCGTTTCGGTGCTTTTGGAACGATAAGTATGATAACGCCCAGGATCTTAAAAGCCACTAAGGCATTGCCAAAATATTCCGGATAACCCAAATGCCGGATACCTTCTTTTGCCAGTGCTGTTTGTGACGTTAGTGCCGGCATTACGCCTTCGAACAGGAAGATTAAAATTGTTGCCGACCAGAAAAGGATTCGGTTCGTTTTTGATAGATTCATAGTAAATGGTTTAAGCGGTTTGTAATTTCTCAATATCAAATTTTGTCATCTGCATAAATGCGGCAATAACTCTCGGAGCTTTTTCCGGATCAGCCATCAGTTGCGCTAAAACAGCCGGCACGATTTGCCAGGAAACACCAAACTGATCGTTCAGCCATCCACATTGATTGTAAACGCCGCCGGCTCCCAGTTTTTCCCAGTAGTAATCAATTTCTTCCTGGGTATCACATTCCAGGACATAGGAATTGGCAGGAGAGAACTGATATTGCGGACCTCCGTTGAGTCCCATAAACGGAAAGCCGTTCAGCTCAAACCGGACAACCATCGGGTTTTCACTGGTTATTTCAGAATTGGGAAAAACGGAACAATAATAAGTTGCTGCTGCTTTGGCCTGACCATCAAACCATAAACAAGGATAAAGTAATTGTGCCATAGTTGTGTTTTTAAAGAATTTGTTTTTTGTCAAAATAGAGAAGCCAGTGATTGCCGAACGGATCGGTAATATCGCTGATCAGTACCTCCCGGTCGTTTTGTGCTAAAGGCTGGTGGATATGCCCTCCGGCGGCGAGTTTTTCAGCATAATGCCGGATCTCTTCCTCACTGCTGCAATGCAGGGCTAAAGAAACCGAATTGCCTTTATTCAGCCCGTTTTCAGTCACGATATCAGTACCCATTAAAACAAAGGTTTTGGTAATTAAAACCGCCTGTAAAATGCACTGGCGCATTTTTTCGGGCATTTTTTCCGATAAAGGAGCATCGTTAATGCGCTGGAGCATTAATTTTCCACCCAGGCATTCCCGGTAAAAGGACATGGCTTCATTGCAATTGCCGTTAAAAGTAAGATAGGGATGAAGCTGTGCCATATTGTTTTTTATTGTTGCGGTGTGTGATTAAACATCCAGCGAATGCCAAAACGATCCAGGCAGCAACCCCAGTAAGCGCCCCAGAACATATCCTGCAAAGGCATGATATCGGTAGCACCTTCGGATAGGGCGTTAAACAATCGTTCCGTTTCTGCCCGGCTGTCCGGTTCCAGATTGATCGTGGTGTTGTTCCCTACAATTAATTGATGCCCCATAGACGCTAACATGTCTGTACCCATAATGTTGATTCCTCCTAAAACAGGCAGGGAAACATGCATTACCTTGTTAAGCTCATCATCCGGTAAAGGCGGCATTCCTTCATGGGCAGGTATATCTTTGTTATACATAATGCCGCCGTTAAATTCGGTTTTAAAAACAGATTTGTAAAAGGTAAAGGCCTCTTCTGTAGTGCCTTCAAAATTCAGGTAAATAGATACGGTTGCCATTTTTTTATTTTTTAAGGGATTAATAACATTACAAAGTTCCGCAGAAACGGGCAAAATGAAACTGTGTAAAAATGACAACTAAAAGGGCATTTGCGACAAAATGTAGGCTATATTTGTTACAGCATAAATCCTGTTACAATGAAAAACGTTAGTATTTTAGTTCCGGAAACCGCTGTTTTGCAGGCAATAGCAGATCCGCAGTATTTATTTTCGGCAGTAAACCAATTTATGACGGCATTAGGTCGGCAGCCTTTGTTTAATGTACAGCTGGTCGGTTTAAAAAAGACGATAACACTCAATAACGGCCTTTATACGGTCAATACTACCCAGCTGCTGGAGGACGTCGGGAAAACGGACTTAATAGTGATTCCGGCGCTTTTCGGAGATATGAAAACGGCTGTGGAAGCCAATGAAAAAGTTGTGCCCTGGATAAAAGAACAGTATGCAAACGGGGCAGAAGTGGCTTCCCTTTGTGTGGGCGCTTTTTTACTGGCCGCTACCGGTTTGTTAGACGGAAAAAAATGCTCGACACATTGGGGATTTCAAAATGAATTTCGGGAAATGTATCCTGATGTTGAGGTGGTCGACGGCAGTATTTTAACGGAAGAATCCCGGATCTATTCCAGTGGCGGTGCAAATTCCTATTGGAATCTGTTACTTCATTTAGTAGAAAAATATACCGACCGGGCTACGGCCATTCTGGCGTCAAAATATTTTGCGGTAGATATTGACCGCGAAAGCCAGTCGGCATTTGCGATGTTTCAGGGACAGAAAAACCACAATGACGAAGCGGTAAAACAGGCACAGCTTTTTATTGAGGCGAATACACAGGAGAAAATAACCATTGAAGAACTGGCTAATTTAGTCGCATTAGGACGGAGAAGCTTTGAAAGACGCTTTAAAAAAGCAACCAACAATTCGGTTCTGGAATATATCAACCGGGTAAAAATAGAATTTGCCAAACGCAGTTTTGAAACCAACCGGAGAAATGTAACCGAAGTAATGTATGATATTGGCTATACGGATACCAAAGGATTCCGTACCATTTTTAAAAAAATTACCGGACTGACTCCGATAGAATACCGGAACAAATACAACAAAGGGATTAGTGTTTCCTGATGTGCTGCAATAAATAAAGAAAACAACAGTTAAAACAGTAATTACAGCCCTTAAAAAAGAAAGCATGCATCCGGAAAAAAAGCACAGGCAAACCGCTGCCCGAACGATTACATTATTAACCATACTGCTGGCATTCCTTTGCTATGGTTGCGACTCTAAAACAAAGAAATTTGAAGAAAACTACACTTTTTACCGCGCCGTAAACGGTAAGGATACTGCGCTTTTGGCCATCGCGGAGAACAAAACACATTTTTACGGACGGTATGAGATACAATATGAAGGAACGATGAAAGATTCCGGTGAGGTGAGAGGAAAGATTATGGGCGATACGCTGCAGGGCGATTACTATTATAAACCTTATGGCGGCGGCAAATGGAAACGGGTGCCGATTGCTTTGCTAAAAAAAGATCACAAACTGCTGTTAGGACGTGGTGTAACGATTACCTATATGAACATTCCCCGCTATACATCCGGAGTACCGATCGAATACTCCGACCCGAAATTTACTTTTGAAACGATCCAAGAAGCCGCCCAGAAATAACGGTTGCCAGTCCGGAATGAGCTATATATTCCGTTATGGCGATGGCTGCGAATTGCGGGATAAATACAGGCGGTAACAGGTATAAATGCCTGTTTTTTTAATAAAAAATAAAGCATCCGGTTTGTGGGATGCTATTTTCGATTACATTTACCAATAAAAAAAGTACAAAAAACATGAAAACAGGAGTGGTAAAATTTTACAATGAAACAAAAGGATTTGGATTCATAAAGGATGAAACAGGACAGGAAATTTTTGTTCATGTTTCCGGTTTAAAAGACAAGATCAAGGAAAATGACGCAGTAATATTTGAAGAGGCTGAAGGAAAGAAAGGAAAAAATGCCATTAATGTCCGTCTGGCTTAATGACTGCTTAAAAAAAATATAGTACTGATTGAAAAGTAATAACCAATTAATTGGTACTATATAATCTGATTTTTCAGCTTTTCCGGTTTTAGAAAAGAGCATTATGCCCTTGCCGGACAAGTATGGTGAAAAACATTTTGTATATTTGCAAACGAAATACGAACAGATAAAATGTAAAAAATAATTTCTTTTTAAGGCACTTACAAAACGGTAACCCGCAACGGTTCACCGTATTCGCTACACTTTAAAAAAAAGAAATTATGATTGTTTTACAGCACATTGCATACGTGCATCCCAATAAAAATCTGTTGTTTTCAAACATCAGTCTTACCGTTAATCATCACGATAAAATAGCTTTAATTGGCAATAATGGAGTGGGGAAATCCACCCTGATGCAAATTATTGCAAAAGAATTGCCACTGGCCGAAGGACAGCTCAAAGTGGATTCCGAACCGTATTATATACCCCAGATTTTCGGGCAGTATAATCAGCTGACGATTGCTCAGGCATTGCGCATTGAGGCGAAGCTGAATGCGCTGAAAGAAATAGTAAGCGGCACTGTTACCGAAGAAAACTACGCAGTGCTCGACGATGACTGGACCCTTGAAGAACGTTGTAATGACGCTTTAAACTACTGGCAGTTAACCGGATTGGATCTGACCCAGAAAATGGAAACGTTAAGCGGCGGACAAAAGACAAAAGTTTTCCTTGCCGGTATCGCAATCCACCAACCCGATATTGTTTTACTGGACGAGCCAAGCAACCATCTGGACGGTTCTGGCAGGCAGCTTTTGTATGACTTTATTACAACCACAACCAGTACCCTGATTGTCATAAGCCACGATCGGAAGCTATTGAATCTTTTAAGCACGGTTTGCGAGTTGAGCAAACGCGGCATAACCGTTTATGGCGGTAATTATGATTTTTATGCCGGACAAAAGCTGTTGGAAAACAAGGCGTTGAATCAGGACATTAACAGCAAGGAAAAAGCCTTGCGCAAAGCCAGGGAAAAAGAACGGGAAATGCAGGAAAGACAGCAGAAATTAGACTCCCGCGGTAAAAAGAAACAGGAAAAAGCCGGTGTTGCCCGGATAATGCTGAATACCTTAAAGAACAATGCTGAAAACAGCACTTCAAAAATGAAAAGTGTCCATGCCGAAAAGATTGGCGGTATTTCGCAGGAACTACAGGAACTGCGTTCCGCTTTACCGGATAGCGACAAGATGAAATTCGGACTTAACAGCGCTGCACTGCACAAAGGAAAAATACTGTTTACCGCTACCGGGATCAATTTTGCTTACCACAAGCAGCCTGTCTGGAATACAAACCTGAATGTTCAGATCACAAGCGGAGAGCGCATTGCGCTGAAAGGCGGGAACGGTTCCGGTAAAACAACACTGATAAAGCTCATTCTGGGTAAATTGACACCACAAACGGGAACGGTTTACAGGGCAGCCAATACAACGGTATATATTGACCAGGATTATTCTATTTTGGACAATCAGCTGAAAATTTACGAGCAGGCGCAGCGATTCAATGTTTCGGCTTTGCCCGAACATGATATAAAAATGAGGCTCAGCCGCTTTTTGTTTGGCAAAGACGATTGGGACAAACCCGCCGGTATGCTGAGCGGCGGCGAAAAGATGCGTCTGATCCTTTGCTGTCTGACCATCAGTAATGAATCGCCGGACATGATTGTTCTGGATGAGCCAACCAACAACCTGGATATTCAGAATATTGAGATCCTGACGGCTGCCATTAACGAATACCAGGGTACCCTGATCGTTGTTTCACACGATGAATACTTTTTAGAACAGATACATATCGAGCGGACAATCCAGTTGTAATGATTTTTGTTGTGATACGGCAAATACTTATATTTATAGCGGATATATAGCGGAGTTACAGTCAGGACTTTCGTTGTACCATAAAATAGAGAAACACATGAAAAATTTCGGATTTATTATATACGTTTCCGATCAGAATAAGAGTATGGAATTTTACCGGAATCTTTTGGACAAGGAACCGGTACTGCATGTTCCCGGAATGACCGAATTTGCATTTTCCGAAACGTGTAAACTGGGCATTATGCCGGAAAGCGGAATTGCAAAAATCATTGAAGAAAAAACACAACATCCGGCAAACGGAAACGGGATTCCCCGTTGTGAACTTTATCTTGAGGTTGCTGCAATCGAACCCTATTACAAAAGAGCAAAAGCATTAGATGCGGTATTGGTAAGTGATACTATGGATCGGGATTGGGGACACCGGGTTTGTTACTTTGCAGATCCTGACGGGCATATCGTTGCTTTCGCCGAAGAAATATAACGGGCTTCCGGCCGGTTAAAAAGCTTCGGCTGCTTCAAAGCAGAGTATTTCTTTGGTTCTGGGATGCACAAATTCAAGGTAAGCCGCATGAAGATGCAGCCTGTTGGAAGCCGTTCCGTATAAATCATCACCCACTATGGGCGCATTCAGTCCCAGTTCGTGTGCGGCATGCATACGCAGCTGGTGGGTACGCCCGGTAAGCGGCCAGAAATGGACTTTGGTTGTCGTTTCATTCCGTTGGATAACCTTCCATCGGGTATGCGCTTTTTTTCCGAATTCGAAACAAACCAGCTGGCTTGGCCGGTTGTCCAGATCACCCCGTAACGGTAATTTTATTTCGCCTTCTTCCCCGGAAATCACTTTGGAAAGCAGTGCCGTATACCGTTTGATAACCGTTCGTTTTAAAAACTGCCTTTGAATGTGTTTGTGGGCTTCTTTGGTTTTGGCCACCACCAGAAGTCCGGAAGTAGACATGTCCAGCCGATGAATGATGAGCGGTTCAATGTTTCCGAAAGCCGCCTGAAGCCGGGTATAAACGGAATCCTGGATTTGGATTCCCGGAACAGAGAGCAGTTCGGCGGGTTTGTTAACCACGACAAGGCTGTCATCCTCATAAACAATGGTTAGTGTGGTTCCTTCACCTGAATTTTTTAAAAGCGGATTTTCATCCATAGGAACGCCTTCCAGCATGTGGCTCAGAATGGGTTTGCATTTTCCGGTACAGGCCGGATAAAACTGCCTGTGTTTCCGGATTTCCGATTTTGGCGAAGCACCCCACCAGAATTCGGCCATAGCAATAGGTTTATAGCCGTTTAGAAAGGCATATTGTAACAATTTCGGTGTGGCACATTCTCCTGCGGCGGCCGGTGGTTTTCCAAAAACAGTCTCGCTGAAAATCGCCTGCAGGCTTTTTTCCTTTCCGTCCTGGTTCAGGAAGGCATATTGTTCAAAGAGCTGCTGCTGTAAGGCTGCCGATTTTTCTTTGCGTTCTTTCTTTAAGGCTTCAATGCTGTTTTCGAATAGGGTAATTTCAGATTGGGTCGCTTCCAAAAGCTGTTTCCACCTGTTCGATAAAACTGTCAGTTCCCATTTATCGCTTAAACTCTGTTTGATCAGATCTGCTTCAAAATGAGTGTATTCCTGTTCGCTTAAGACCGGTTGCTGTGCTTCACGGTGTTTTTTCCGGTTTTCTTTATTGCTTTTTAATTGTTTTTTAAAAGCGGTCATCTCTAAGACAGATTGGGCGGTAAACTGCTCAAAATTACTTTTAAGGATGCTGTAATGTTCATCCGACTCGATGGCTTTGATCTGCTGGTTGATGCTGTTGAGGATTTCCTCTTCTTTTAAGAAAAAGCTGTTTTCAATCAGCATGTCAAAAACCGGCGGAACAAACTTCGGATGATTGTTGGTGCCGGCCAGTTTTCCTGAAAAGGCAGCCAGATAACCCAGTTTCCCGTTGTTGTCCTGAACCACCAAAACGCCAAACATCTTACCGATAACAAGTCCCTGCTGGTCTGCTGTCAGTCCGAAATTATGATCCAGCTCCGTTTGGGTTTCCAGATAGTGCTGCAATTCGGCAGCGGCAATTTGGGTTAACGGGTGCGGCTCATAATAGAACGGAAACGTAAACCGTTCCGGTACGGTGATCCCGTTTAACGAGCTATCGGAAAAGTAAGTAATGCTATTTTGAGTTGTGTGCTGCACGGTATTTTTTTGTAGCTGCGAAAATAAGCGTTATTCTCCGGAGATAAGGCTATGTAAAACAATTTTATTTAGCGTCTCACTCCGGAATGGACTCCACAAGGATTACTGTACCGGCTTTGTCATAATAGGTACAGGTCATTTTGTCCAGACACATTGCCCATTTCTCAATCCCTGATGCTGCACTGCTGTTGCAAAATGCGGGATAATCGGTTTTACCCTGCTGATGGGCTTTTAATATGGCTTTAAACCGGGCTGCATCAGCAATTGGGGCGATAGCAATAGTTTCATATTTAGCACCACCTGAAGTTTTATAATCACCGGCTCCGTAATAGTCGGTATGACCGTCGGTTACATACACTTCATAAAAGGTAACGCCAAGCTGTTTTATTTCCCGGATATATGCCGGAAAATCGGCACCGGATTTTACCTTGCTGTGTACTGCGTTGATTTGCGCTACTGTAAACATAGTTTGAGGATTTTAGGGTGATACATTTAATTTCCAGGAATAACAATTCTTTGCTGAATATTCGAATCGTCATTGTCATACAAATGTCGGATTATTGGAATTAGTTTTATTGTAAAAAGACATTTTTTCGATATCAATTCCTTAAATTTTTTTTGCAGAAGTTCCATACTTTCTTCCGCCATATTCCTGTTGTTACTCTTTGAACCGGATGAATTTTGCGTAAGCATCGTGTATCATCAAGGCCATTTTTTACAGTGTAAAAGCTTTTTTTTATTACTCTTTATGCTTTTAAATGCTGATAACCAATGGTTTGTTTGTGTTTTTGGGTTAATCTTTAAAATTATAAAACAAAGTACATTGTTATGCTATGTATTTTGTTTTATATTTGCCTTATGAACGAAGATTTTACAACCAAATGGATATCACAGCTCAAGAAAGGCACTTTGTCTTTCCTGGTGCTGAGTATTTTGAAAGACGGCAAGGAATACTATGGGTATGACCTGATTAATGAGATCCGGAAAAAGACCAAAATTGAAATTGCCGAAGGAACGCTTTATCCTTTGATGAACCGGCTGAAAAAGGAAAATTTAGTGGAGTCAAAATGGGTAGAACAGGACTCGGGTATTCCGAGGAAGTATTATAACATTACCCCATTGGGACAAAATACGACAAACGAAATGAAAGCCTATTGGGACAACCTCAATACAATAATAAACGCAATATGAAATTTAAAGAAATAGTATTCCGGGATCAGAATTCAAAAAGGATATATCTGGATTATATCGCAAGAATCCAGCAGGCTACAAAAGTGCTGGATAAGGAAAATCAGCAGGAGATTTTACTGGAAATCAACAGTCATATCTATGAAAGTCTGATGGATAATGCCGCCGGTGAAAAAGGGGAGGTTGAGAAATTACTGGATGTCGTGGAAAAACTGGGGCAGCCGGAAGTTTTCCTGAAACCTTTGGTTGCCGAAAAGAAATTAGAAGAAGCAACCAGAACGTTTAATCCGGTAAAAATAATAAAAGCCCTTGCACTGAATATTGGTAACGGTATTTCCTATGTGATTTTTGCCGTTTTGTATTTGCTGCTATTTGGTTTCCTGTTCGTAATTGTCGCTAAAATTGCCGATCCTCAGAATGTCGGGCTTTTTTACCGGAAGGATGTGGTTTTTATTTTAGGATATTATAGAGAGAAGGGCGTTGATTATACCCAATATGAACAATTAGGCAGTTGGTTTATACCGCTTATGCTGCTGTTGGCAGTAATTTTCTATGTACTGATAACCCTGTTATTCCGCTTAAAAAGAACCTTAAATAAAAAATAGTATGATTAAGAATTATTTGGCCTGTTTGTTTGGCTTTTTCGTTTCGTCATTTGTACTGGCACAAGAGATAGACACACGGAAACTGGATTTATATTTTAAATCATTGGAAGATAATAACAAATTTATGGGCAGTGTGGCGATTTCCCAAAATGGTAAAATAGTTTATACCAAAACGATTGGACTCGCTGCGGTTGAAAACAACCTCAAAGCAAACGAAAATTCAAAATACAGGATAGGTTCGATCTCAAAAACATTCACCGCTGTTTTGATTTTGAAAGCTGTTGAAAACAAAAAATTAGCTTTGGATCAAACCATTGAAAAGTTTTTTCCAACCCTCGCAAATGCAAACAGGATCACGATTAAACAGCTGCTTGGCCACCGAAGCGGTGTACACGATTTTACCGATGATGAGGATTATGAGACCTGGAATACCAAAGCCAGAACGGAAAAAGAAATGGTAGCAGTTATCACTAAGGGAGGAAGCGATTTTGAACCGGACACGGAAGCAGCATACAGTAATTCGAATTATGTACTGCTGACGTATATACTGGAAAAAACCTTTAAAAAACCGTATGCCGAACTGTTGACGAGCAATATAACCAAACCGCTCGGACTGACCAATACCTATTTAGGTGGCAAGATAAACACGGCTAAGAATGAATGCAGATCATACCGTTTTGAAGCAGGCTGGCAGGCAGAACCGGAAACGGATATTTCCATTCCGCTGGGAGCGGGCGGAATTGTGTCTACACCTACCGACCTGGTAAAATTCAGCAATGCCCTTTTTGGCGGAAAGCTGCTGAAAGCGGAAAACCTTGAATTAATGAAAACGGTAAAAGACAACTACGGACTGGGATTGTTTAAAATACCGTTTTATGAAAACATAAGTTACGGACATAGAGGCGGAATAGATAAATTTACAGCTGTTTTTTCCCATTCTTCCGAAGGTAATATTGCTATCGCCCTGGTCTCAAACGGAAGCAATTATAACAATAATGAGATTCCTCTGGCTATTCTGAGTGCTGTTTACAACAAGCCTTTTGATCTTCCGGAGTTTAAAACGTATGCCGTTCGTTCGGAAGACTTGGACCAATACCTGGGAACGTATGCTTCCAGCCAGATTCCGGTTAAAATAACCATATCCAAAGATAACAAAACGCTTATCGCACAGCCCGGAGAGCAATCGCCGTATCCATTGGAAGCCACGGAAAAAGACAAGTTTAAATATTATAAAACGGGTATTGCCCTGGAGTTTAATCCGGCGGAAAATACGGTGATCTTAAAACAGGGAGGAAAGGAGTTTGTATTTACAAAAGCTTAAGAACGGCAAAGCTTTGTTCTCTGTTGGAACAATATAATTATCCTGAAAATTCCGTTTAAAACGGCTTGATCAAAAAAAGTGCAGCCCTGATATTGTAAAGGGCTGCACTTTTTTTGTGATATGTATGCATACCGGATTAATTGCCTTTTTAGTGTTTTATATTGCCTAAAATAGTAATATTGTAAACAAAAAAGAACAGGTTAATGATTAAAATCGGAGAGAATATTAGTTACGAAATTTCAGATACACTTTTTGTTTTCGCATTGGATTCGGAAGCAGGAGATGCTTTTGATGATAAAAACAAATTAATTACCGGTATCGGTAAAGTAAACGCAACTTTGGCATTGGTAAAGGAAATCCATAAAAGAAGACCCAAATTAATAGTAAATCTTGGCTCGGCAGGAAGCAATACCTTTGGTAAAGGGGAAGTGGTGTGCTGTACTAAATTTATTCAGAGGGACATGGATGTAAGAGGGCTTGGATATGATCAATATGAAACCCCTTTCTCGGGTATCCCCACAGTATTAAATTATGGATTTAAAATTGACAGCCTGAAGGAAGGAGTTTGCGGAAGCGGCGATAGTTTTGAAATGAATCAGCAGGAACGTGAGTATAATATTGTCGATATGGAAGCCTATCCTTTAGCGCTGGTAGCCATGAAAGAAAACATCCCGTTTCTTTGCTTAAAGTATATTTCCGATGATGCCGGGAGTGATGCGGCAGAAGACTGGTCCATACAGGTACACTTAGCGGCAACAGCATTTAAAACAGTACTCTTTACAAAATAAGCTTACAGGGGGATATTTTAAATATCCCCTTTTTTACATTTAATCAGAAAAAAAGGCTGACTTTCCTGAATTGCCGTTATCTCAGATAATCCGGCTTTGCCAAACTCGGATGCGATGGATTCCCGGTCATAAAAGAACATTTTGACACCGTCAAAGATCTCATAACGATCGGTACTGATACAGTTACCCTGCCCATAGGTAGGCGCTTCTTTTGAAATGACCGTAAAGACCATATAGCCATTCTCCGATAGCTGATTATAGCAGTCACGAATCAGTTTTTCCCTTTCGCTGCTGTCTAATAAGTGAATCAGGGCATAACAGAATATCCCGTCATAGCGGTTTTTGTCAAAGGGCATATCCGTTACCGACCCGTGATGGATAACCATATCATTTCCGTAATGTTTTTCCGCCATGGCAATTGCCGTTTTGGAGATCTCAATTCCAGTAACGGTCATTCCGTTTTCTTTGAATATCTGCGCATTACGGCCGTAGCCAATTCCGGGTATCAGGACGTTTTTTACCGATTCCCGGACAAAAAATTCCGTTGTCAATACAGCAGACTTTGCGGGTTCAAAGCCCCACATTTCCTGCTTTTCGCCAAAGGCTGCTTCCCAAAATTCCGGTTTTTCGGTTTCATTTGCCATCATCTGTGCTCTTTATGTTATCGGTTATGCAATTTACAGGAAAATTTTAACGGTCTATAGCAACGGTTTTTGCCGGCTTTATTTTTTTGTTCCAGGTTAGCAGCAGTAACATAAACAATATAAAACAGATCAAGGCAACAATATTTGTCTGAATGATAAAGGCGTGAATAGCAGCGGGAGCTATTATCGATTTTGTCCGTAAAACGGCAAACGTGAGTATAAAAGAAAAGACGATACAGAAAGCAAAGAAAATCCAAAAACCTCCGTACTGATCGAAGTTGTTAAAAATCAAAAGATGCCAGACAGCCCAGAATGAACCCGAGAGAATGCTTTTCAGGACGAAGTTTATTTTTCCGAAACTTTCAATCAGATAGCCTCTCCAGGCATATTCTTCCATGATATTATACACAAAAGCAAAGGAACAGAATAGCAATGCCCATAAATGCTTATCTACACCGTGACTGTTATTGATGCCATATATCGTATAGCAAACAAACAATATCGCCGGAAATAACAGGCTTTTGATTTTATGATTTCCCAATAAGGTGATTTCCTGTTTTACACCGCTGAATTTATAGAACAGGAGCGATGCTGCTATCGTCACGATGCCGTGATTATAATTAAAGGTAAAAGGGATGTCGGTTAATTTTACTAAAATCAGGTTTAATAAATTGGGAAGCTTCCGGGCAAAATATGTCCCGGTTAGTACAATTCCGTAAAACAATACAATGCGTAACCAATTTACATTTTTGATTTGTGCTGTTAAATTCATGCCGTTTTTTTGTTAGAAGGGTACAGTGTACTTTGTGTTATTGGATGTCGTTTTTGTTTGAAAAAAATCAAATGTAACGAATTATTACTTACAAATTGCAGGTTTAATACTACTGAATTGGAATTGAATAAAGGACAATATCACAGTATAATGTACCCATCGTGAAATTTGCCGGAAAGGCTAACGGCTATTATGCTCTTTGAATATTCCTGTAAACAAAGTTAGTAGCAAAATAAAAGGTTGAAATCAGGATAAAGACAATACCAACCATTCCAAAAAACTCTGTAAACCGCATTAGCATACTGGGGTCTTTTGCATCACCGTCCATCAGGAACCCGATTGTCGTAATAATTGAAGATACCGCCAGGATATTTAAAATTTTTCTTTTCATAAATATTAGATTTTTAGATTATGATGCTATAAACGCTTTTCGGTACCGTTTAGTATAGTAATCTTAACAGGTTCTTTCAGAAAATTCTTTAACGATTGAATGTTGTTTTCCCATTTAGTTGCCTATTGGTATTTTAGATATTTTGTTAAGGATCTGATTCCTGCGGTTAGCTAAGGTTCCATGCACTTCAATTGTTTCGATATCAAAATCCCATATCCATTCATTCAGGATGTCATTTACGTTGTTCCTGAGCTTTGGAAAATCTGATTTTTCACAGGATATTACATCCGGTTCTTCGATGGGAACAAAAACAAGAAGGTCAATTTCTTCGATTATTTCCTGAGCGGTTGCAAAGAGCGATTGAATATTCCTGCTTCGGTCAATAGCGTGAATATAGGCTAAAAGATCAACCGGGCACCTGTCGAAGATTACCTTATCGTCATCTTCCGATATCTGCTCGACAGCATATTCAAATTGTGCTATAAAATCGTCAGCTTCGGGTATTTCCGAAAAGTCATATCCGGATTCTTCCAGTTCATGATACGGTTCTTTTTTAAGAACATAACCGGGAAGATGCTTTATGAGCTCTTCTGCCAATGTTGTTTTACCGACCCGATGGGCGCCTGCTATTGCTATTTTCATTTTCCTGTTGTTTAGATTCTGATGACCTAAAAATAGCATAAAATAATTTAAATAAACGCTGTTAATATCCGGACGTTTTTTTCGCTCAGGTTCTAATAGTGCGTAAAATAATTTCACTTTTCCTGTCCTGTAGAATACGTACCTTTACAACGTTTTGGATAAAGTATAAGCAAGAGTAAGATCTGGTTTACGCTCAACCCGGAATGGTATAATTTTAATTGAATATAAGTTTTGAAAATATGGAAAATATAACCGTTAAAAAGATAATGCCGGAGGATATCGGCCAGCTTCAGAAAGTTAGTAAACAAACTTTTTGGGAAACCTTTTCCGCCAGCAATTCTGAAGAGAATATGACCAATTATTTAGAGGAAAGCTTTTCTGTGGAGAAGCTAACCGATGAATTGAACAATGAACACTCCGATTTTTACTTTGCCCTGCTTGACGAAAAGGTAATCGGTTATTTAAAACTGAACTTCGGACAATCTCAAACAGAACTACAAGACAATAAAGCACTCGAAATTGAGCGTATTTATGTATTACAGGAATTTCACGGTAAAAAAGTAGGGCAGGTGCTGTATGAAAAAGCTTTGCAGATAGCCGGTCAGGTAAATGCCGATTATGTCTGGCTGGGAGTTTGGGAAGAAAACCTGCGGGCAATCGGTTTTTATAAAAAGAACGGTTTTGTTGCGTTTGACAAACATATTTTCAAATTGGGAGGGGATGAACAGACCGATATAATGATGAAAAAAGTTTTAAAAGCCGATTGATAATATTGCCGGATAAATCTGAGGGATTGTTGTAAAATTAACCGAACCCTCATTCCGGCTAATCATTCCCTTGTTTTGGCACAGCAGCCAATTATTTTGCAGCAAAAGGTTGGAACGTCGTAGCAACCATTCGGGACACGAGCAAAAGCGAAGGCCTGACAAAATCGGAAAATATCTTCATCATAAAATTAGATGTACAGGATCGCACATCTATTGTAACAGCCATTGGCTTACACAAAAGAACCCGATTGGAAAAAAATTATCTTAGGGATTCTGGTAATTGGTTAGATTTAATCCATAATCATCGTTTTTTTTTAAATGACAGTCTTTAGGTTGGGTTAGATTGTTGTATTTATGAGTGATTAAAAAATAATTTTCTTCTATCCAAAGCTAATAATCAAGCTTTGGATTATTTAATTTGGCACACTAATTTTTTTTACGTTACAATTTTTTATATTCATGATTATTTGTAATTTTGTCTCCAAGTTAAATGGAGAAATATGCTAAAGTTGGAAAATTTATGCTCTATAAGATCAGGACAAACATTCAAACGCTCTTGGAACGATTATGACAAAGGCGATATTATTGTATTACAGCCCAAAGATATAGCCGATGGTGAACCCAGTAAAGAGATATTAATGATAAGTGAATACGAAATTCCTTATTTGAATAAACACTTACTTCAAAAAGGAGATATTGTTCTTGTAAACAGAGGTACACGTTTTAACTCTTGGATGTATAACGGAACTCCTGCAAAAATGGTAGTTACGACTGCATTCTATGTCATTACACTTAATACAGATAAAATACTTCCTGAATTCTTTAACTGGTATTTAGGTCAACAAGAAGTGAAAGACTATTTTGACTTAAATGCTACCGGAACTACTATAAGGGGTATTAATAAAAAATCTCTGATGGAATTACCAGTTCCTAATATCCCGTTAAAACTACAAAAGCATATTGTAGAATTAGTAGAAAAGACAAAAGAAGAGCAACGGTTGTTGAGCGAATTGAAGAAAATCAGAAAAACATATGTAGAAAACTATATATGGGAACAAATTAGAAATTATTGATATGCAGAACCGATTAGAAAAAACATTAGATGAAACTCGTAAAATTTACGTTTCCGGTAATGAAAGTTTTCGTGATTTTTGCGATTTTACCTTATCTATTATTACTTGGAATTTGTTGTCAGATGCTCGTATATCCCCCCCTAATTTT
The DNA here is from genome assembly GCF_013389455.1 of Flavobacterium inviolabile. Taxonomy (NCBI): domain Bacteria; kingdom Pseudomonadati; phylum Bacteroidota; class Flavobacteriia; order Flavobacteriales; family Flavobacteriaceae; genus Flavobacterium; species Flavobacterium inviolabile. The sequence continues at coordinate 2,368,542 of NZ_CP058278.1, forward strand.
AAAAACACAACATCCGATAAATATAACTTTACGTCGGTATTGAAAACATTAAGTCACAACGCAGTGAACATTCATTCTACTATTAATGAAGCACTACACTATTGGAACAATCTTCTGCAGAATCAACAGAAATATGGATTAGCACTCTTAAAATGGGATGACGCTATAACAGAAAATCTTCCAGGAAACAGTTGGAAGCTAATCCTTCAGTTATGGGGGAAGTTTTTCAGTATATTTCCGTCCGATAACCGAGATATTCTTTGTGAATTCTGGGAATATATAGAAAGATATTTTGTAGCTGCTTACAATAATGAGAATGCTTATCTTACGCCAGTCGCACTTATTTCAACTATGACACAATATTTAAGGGGTGAGGAAAAAAATATATCAATATATGATCCCTATGCACGTACAGGTAATTTACTAGCTGGAGCACAGCATATTGTGCCAGGAGTACAGGAAATAGTAGGTATGTCTTCTACACGGTTATCATGGAAATTGGCGACTATACGGTTATTGTTTACAGGTGTTCAGTCGAATATTCATTTAAGTAACTCGAGTAAGATAGATGTTAATAATGATACATTTGATATGATTCTCTCCAACCCTCCTTATGGTGATAGTCGGGACAGTATCAGTATATCTGTTAAGGATCAGCATTTAGCCACAATAATCCAAAAAACCAAACGCTTAGAAGTTCTTTTTCTAAGTCATATGTTGGACAAGTTGTCCGATGACGGACGGGCAGCTATATTATTGCCTTCAGTATTTTTAACAGGTAGTTCTTCAGTTAAAAGTTTAATGGCATATATATTATATCGAAATATACTTGATGTTGTTGTTGAATTACCGCAAGGCTTGTTTGAGCGTACCGCCATTGCACCTGTATTGTTTTGTTTGAACAAAAAGCGAAAGAAAGATAAAAACATTATTTTAATTAATGCTACCAATGAAATGTTCAAATCAGGAAGACAATTATATCTTAACGAAAAGACATTGACGGCTTGGTTACAGCAAATCCAGGATGGAAGTATACCGAATGAAAAAAATATTATTAAGGTTGCTCCCCATGAAGTAGTTACAGCTGACTACAACTTCTATAAATTATTACATCTTCAGGAAAAAGAAGATAATGGGGAACGTAAACCTGTGGCACAATTGTTAGTTGAAGGCGAACAAATTCAAAATAATTTAGTTTTGGTTCAGCGGGAAATAGCTGTATTAATACAAAACTACAATAACTGATTATGTATAGTTAATAACCATTGTTATGGCTAAAATGAAGATAAAAGATCTTGAAGGAAATCTGAAAGATATTGATGAACTTTTACAGAAACACAATTGTGATTTATCTAGCTATATTGGTGCTCAGAAATCAGTACCTAAAAGTATTAAAACATGGTTATGGATAGCAGGTGTGTTGCATTTTGTATTAGCATGTATGCTTTTGTTAGATATATTTCTTACTCCCATCAATAAAGTACTGATGCTCGGTTTAATTGTTTCCGCTATTATTATTGTCTTTTGTGTATATCTAGAGTTTAGAAATCTACAATTAGCAGTTTTATGTTTTATAGGAACGCTGCTAATTATCTTGATTACGTTGAATGTATATACGCCCGAGGAAGCTATGAAAAAAGTAGAAGAAACGGTGTTAAAGTACTATAAAGAATAAAGGCGAACAGTTTTAATAAGTTATTTTATTTGTCTTCATTCTAATTATTGAAACTAAAAAGACAACGTTCATACACAATTAAAAAGTGTTCAACTATCTTTTTCTCACTATAAAAAAATAAATTTCTAATTGTTTAATATATTAATGATTTTTTAAGAGATATTGTTTTTTTAGTTATCGCCCCTCGTAAAGCCTTTATTGATAATTGATTATAAATTTAGGTGTAAATTATTGATTTATAGTATTTTGTAGGTATATTGGGCTTCAATTGCAGAACATCAAGTCTAAAAAACTGGGTAATAAGATTATAACTAGCTTGAAAATGTTCTTACCAAATCTATTTCCATATTGTTGTCATTAAAAAAGACATTATATAAGAAATCTTGTACTTTTCTATTTTGCTACCAAAAAGGAGGTTAGTGATTAATTAATGGATTTACCTATAAGCAATTGGAGCATAATATGCCAATCTCTACCCCGACAATCATATCGGTAGTCTAGTGCCTACACGGGGCAAAGCCCTACGTACTACAACCGAAACTTTATTTGTCTTCCTGTCCAGTGTCAAAGACTACAAAGCTTTAAAGTAGTGGCATTTGGTATCGGGAAGTGGAAATCAATAAAAGAGAATATTGCATTGGTATTTTAACATGAAAAAATATACAGAAGTAAATTGTATTTGAAAACTTTGAGTATTTTTATGACATAACTGATACAGCCAAGCAAACATCTAAATATGGATTTTCAACAAGAACTTAACGAAATTTTTGAGATTATAAAAGACACGCTTCCCGCTGGCGTGGAATTTACTGCCTACAGCATTCCATCCTATTCCGGTCACGGTACTAGCGGTAAATCCTACTTTACCCTTGTCGATGGAAAAGCGAACAGAGATGCAATCCCTGAAGCATTGAAAGACGGCTCCGAATACCGCAGGATCGAGATAAACCGACGTATCAACGATGCCAAATTCGATATTACCGTTGCTCAGGAACCGGGACGATTTGTCATTTTCTCGGTTTCAAAAGAAAACGGATATACGTATAGAATCGCCACTCCGGAAGAATTGGTACAACTCACGAAATTAGAACTAATAAAATTCGTTGATCCCGGAACGCGCAAGGAAATTTTTGCCGAAGTCGCCCCGGATAAGAAAACCGGTAAACCGGACGTCGTAGGAAGACAGAAAATCTATTATGAAAACGGAGAAGTAAAGGAATATACGGGCGCACCGATTTCCGATTTCGCGAGAGCCGCTTTCCACGCGCTCGATGAAAAACTCAAACTCGTTTATGCATTGGTTACTGAAACCGATGCCATCATCAAAACGTCTCCTGCAATTCCCGGAGTTACGGAATTATATGAATTCAACGAAGACTTGACGCTCGACGTATCCAAAATCGAGAATATTTACGAATTCCTGGAGTCTTTCAATGAAGCCAAAATCGAAAAAGGCATCGAAGCACTTGAAGCAAATCCGGAGTTTAAGGCAAAAGCCGAAAAACGCTATGGTCAATTGATCAAAACAAGAGTGGGTCAAGACGCAGGTATCGAAAGTTTCGAAAAAGCAGCATTGTCGCGCAAGGAAGTCGAACTGTTTAGCGACTGGCATTTTGCCGAAAATGTGATCTCGCTATCGCGTATGGATGAAGACGAATGCCGGACTGTTGTCGATTTTATCGGAAGTCTGGTGATGAGTTATCTGGACATCCACGAGTTTAAAGAACAAATGGAAGCTACCGAAAACGAAATGGAGTTGCGGGAGGTATATCATTCCGCCGCCCAAAAAGTCAAAACTGGAATTTTGGACGAAGCGAATGTTTATGGCGGCAGTTGGTTCGGAGAAATAAGCACACTGCTTGCGAATCATAAGGTCGAAAAACTCATGCTCGAAAAAACACATTTCAAACTCGAAAACAATGATGCGCTTAAGGCGTTTATGTTCTATCTGAATCTTAATAATGGAATCAGCATTTATTTCGACATCTACCAATCGTATCTCTACAACCTTACGGAATTCTTCTGGTTCTCACCAACTTTACCGAGAACGGCCTGGGGCGAAACCGACTTTGTATTACCGGAATTCACCCTGAAATTCAGACGAAAAGCATTTTACCGAATCAACGATGACGGTGAATGGCTTCGAAAAAGCCCAAAACCCGCTGGCGTTGAATAAGCAATAAACCAACCACATTTCCGAATTGTTTTCGGAGAACTTAAACAATCGAATTACCCTATGGCTACACAAATGTACGAGGTACAGTGGAACGACGCTGTCCCGGAAAAACCGATATTGACCAAACAAGAAATAATCGCCTATTGCCGTCATTTTGGGCAGGCGACACCAGAACTTAATGAGTTTCTGACGCGTTTCGATTTTGACGAATGGAAATGCATGCGAATTGCTTTTGATTATGTTTACGGCAAACATTCCGACAAGGACGGTGCTGTGGGTAGTGATGCCGTAGCCTATCTCGGGCTTATTGCAACAACCTTCCTTTCGCGCGAAAGTGAAGCGAAACTACAGGAATATGTCGGTAAGGAACGTTTTATGTACCCTGAAAACAATCGCACGTCATTCCAGGTTTTCGACGATTGTCCGCTTTGGATTATCCAGGTCGTGAAAAAGGAAAAACAATATGCAGACTGTTTGTTTTTTATGCCTGCCGTTTTCTGGAAAGACGCACAGATGCGTGACGATTCCTATGGATATGAGAAATACACTGTTGGTGAGCATCACAAATGGTATGGCGACTTTACAAAAAACCAGCGCCCGATTCAGTACTGGCGCAAAAGGATCGGTTCGTATGCACCGAATTTTATCGAACGCGAAGGAACCAACATCGAATTTGAAAAGGCACTTCCTGTTTTCGACAAGTGGCATAACCGCATTGTATATTACGATAACAGCGATTCTGAAACCATGTATTTCCACGATCTTGCCAATCCGGAAATCCGACACGAAGCAAAAGGCTATCTGGTTGATTCGTATAATGGCTATTTTTTGATCACACCGGAGGAGTACCATTTCGGACAAAAAGGCAGCCTGGTGATCACCGACAAGCAATTCAACAAAATTTCGAAGACAAAAACCAACGTCTATAATTCGTTTGAAAACGATTACTGGAGTGTTTTTCTCGATACAAAAGGTATCGTGATGAACAGGAAAGAGACGAATGAAGAAAGACGCTTTAAATACAGCGAAGTCAACTTAAGCAATAATATTGGCGGGAACAACAGCACGGAACTTTCGATTTGGACGACAGACGATAACACCGTTTGTTTTTTCGAAAGTCGTAATTTTATTACTATCGACAAAGACTTCAATGCCACTACCATTTCACCGGGCAAACATTTCAAAAAAGAAATCCCGGCCTATTTTTATGATTGTTACATTTGGAATAAATCACTCGAACTTTCCAAAAACAGACGGCTGTTCTTTACATACGAAGGTGTCCTGATGGTAAATGCCAACGGAACACTCGAATATTTTAATCCGAAGCTTACTGAAATTACAGGCGAAGCGATTTTTTACAATGGTATTAAAGACGAAGCGTTAGGCGGAATCTGGTTTGTCACAACGAATGACCGACTTGTTTTTACGGATGAGAATTTCGAAAAAGGTTACGTGTTTAACTTTACCGAACAGTTTTCCGATCCGCATCGAAGCGATAATTATTATGCGCAACTCTATTTCGATAACGAACAAAATCTATGGACTTCGTTCTACCGCAATAAACTTTATAAAATCAACCGGGAGGAATTGGAAAACAAACTGAAAACAGCGGTTGCCTATTCTCCAAAACAACTTCAAACGCTCTAAAAAGTTATGGCTACACAAATTTTTGACGTTCAGTGGAACGATACACCTGCCGGAAAACCGATACTTTCAAAACCGGAAATTGTTGATTATGCGCGACATTTCGGACAAGATACTAAAGAACTGCACGAATTCCTGACGCGTTTTGACTTTGACGAGTGGGTTTGCATGGAACTTTTTGTCGATTACGTCTACGGACGAGTGGATAAAAGCGGTCGAGTAGGAAGTGATGCGGTGGAATATCTAAACATCGTTTCGGGTACTTTTTTTACCGATGAAGCCGAACTCGCACTTCATAATTACGTCGGATTCAACAACAATAGATTTGAATACAACTACGAAGGATCGCCGCCATTCGCGCCTTTTCCGGATTGTCCGCTTTGGATTATCCAGGTTACAAGTCAGGAAAAATATGAGTCGAGTGCGATTTTCTTTATGCCTGCGATTTGGTGGAAAGATGCCCGTATGACAAGCGAATCGTATGCCTATAGTCATTTTACCGTAAATTCGAGATGGAACAAGTGGTATGGTGAACCTTTTGGGAAAAACCAGCATCAGAATATGTACTGGAGAAACCGGATCGGGAGTTATTCCCCAAATTTTATCGCGCGTGAAAACGGTTCGACGATTCCGTTCAATAGCTATAATATTCATTTCGATACCTTTAGAAATCGGGTGCTTATACAGGAATCGCGAGCTGAAGGCTTACGTTATTATGATTTATCCGATTTTAAAACCGAACATACAACGCAGAATTTTCTTAAAGATAGCGAGAACGGATTTATTGAAAGTTCGGCCGACGGTTATCGCTTTTATACCGAGAAAAAATTGTTGATCACCGATGCGAATTTCAATGTGATTTCGGAATCCACTTCTAAAATTGTCAATATTTTCGAAGACGATTTCTGGAAAGTGGTGCTTGATAACAAAGGTGTTTTGATGACGAAAAAGGAATCGGGAGACGAAAAACGCTTTAAATATAGCGAACTTAAACTGACGACTTCGGCATATTCGAACAATCCGGACAGTTTGAAAATTTATGTAAATGCGAACCGTTCGGTGATTTTTTACGGAAACCGAAACCAGCTTTCGATTGTTGATGTTTCGTTTAACGTGACGAACATGAATTTGGAGCGTCTGTTTAAAAAAGAAATCGCACCGCATTATTACGGAAACTACCAAACAAAGGCGCTTGTTATGCTTTCTGCGGAAAGACAATTACTACTGACCGAAAATGGGGTTTTCGAACTTGGAAAAGACGAAAAACCAAAAATAATCAACGAAAAACTTAAGGAAATCACCGGGGAAGCCTTGTTTTATAATGCTGTAAAAGACGAAGCTTTAAACGGAATCTGGTTTATCGCCGGTATGGATCGTTTGGTTTTTACCGATGAAAATTTTGAGAAAGGTTATGTGTTTAATTTTACCGAGCAGGATCTTTCGAGTGAGTACCTGAATATGTACCGTTGGTGTAATCTCTTTTTTGATCAGGATGGGAATTTGTGGTATTCACTTTTCGGACGAACACTTAACAAAATCGCTAGAAAGGAACTCGAATCGAAATTAAAAACAGCAATCGCTTTCGGAAAATAAAAGTTATGGAAACACAGGAATTATTGCGAACTTTTATAGTTGAGGAAGAAAAGGAACTGAATAAGGAACTGGCGAACCGCTCGGGCGAACAAGGCCACAACTTCCTAAGTGAAAATTATTCGGCGCTGGTCAAAGCATTTCCGAAGGCTGTAAAACTACTGGAACCGCAGAAATTGGAGCCGTTTTATTTCCATTATATACGAAGGGGTTTACTTCCGTTAAAAGGAATCGAAAAAACCTATGCGCTTTGGGAAACGGCCTACCGAAAGCAATCCATTTTCCTCGACAAGAAAAAATACGATACTTTTTTTTCCTATTGGACCTCGATCAAAGGTTTGTTTGTTTTTGGATTTGATCATCAATTCGAACTGGATCGAAATAACGGTTATGACGATTATGTCCGATACCGTACCGTTTTCGAAAAGATCAATTCGTATTCGAGCATACCCGGAATGTTATCAAAAGTGAACTTATTTTCGGAATTCGCCCGTGATCAGGACGTCGTAAACCGGATTTCAAAAACCGTTTTGACGCTCGAATTTGTTCAGGATCATTATTGGGACAGAAATCCTGAGCAACAGTACCACTATCTGAATCTGGAGTTTTGGGGACTGATTTTCGTATTGGTTTCCAGTGATTCTGAAGTTGCCAAAGAAACAATTTCAGCATTTAAAAAAGCAGATTTTTTGCCGAAATTTGAGGATCAGATGGAAATTTTGACCCGTTTCGAAACCGCAGCAAGTCAATTCAAAAACAAAAAATAAAGCACGCTTCCTTGATAAAAATTTGCGGATTTAAAGATCCCCATGAAATTGGAAATTTTATAAATGGATTTTGCTGATAGTAGTACTAAACTTTATACAATCCGACCAACCAAAAATAAAATACTATGGAAAAAATGACGCTTGAAAACGCCAGATCCATTCTTAAAAAACACAATCTCGAAGCCGACGGAAAACACCTTTTTGATGCTTTTGGAAATATTGAAGTATTCGAATCACTTCTGGCCGCCGGCGCAGATGCGAATCACTTTAATACCTATTTTAATGTTCCTATTCTTTCGTTAGCTTATAGTCGGAAAGAATATACGAACTTTAAATTGCTTCTGGAATATGGTGCGAATCCGGATATACCTTCGAGTGTGTTTGAGAATCGTGAACCAATTATTTTCGAGATCGCTTCTCCGCAAAAAGGAGTTTACAGCTACCTTCGACCGATGATCAAAGCCGGAATCGATTTGAATCAATGGCATCCGGAATCGGGATATACATTGTTACAACACGCTGCAAGCCGCTATTATGTGTCGCTTGAAAATCTTGAATTCCTGATCGAAAACGGTGCAGATCCGAACCTGCCAAACCAGGATGGAGTAACGCTTTACGACCTGATCGACAGCGAAAAAATAAAACTTCGGAAACCGATGGTACTCGCTTTGAAGAAACATCAAACGGGTTATGTTGAGCGTCCAATCGAATTACAAATAATTCCGCCGCCACAAATACCAAAACTGGATACACATTTTTATCATTCGCCCGGTTCGTTCCGTGGGATAAAAGTGCTTGACAAGACCAACGATACGCTTACCGTAAGAATGTACCGAACCAAACAGTACGACCTCGATTTTCCGCGAACGCATACCAATTCGCTAAACATCATTTTTTCGCTTCTGGAGCATTCGGAAACAGCATCTGCCTGGAAAGATGCGGCTACCATATTCGATTTCTGGAAAGATCACGTTGCCGTAGCACGTCACTATATCAAATCGCATATTGTTTCGGATTTCGAATTAACTTTTCATGCCGATCTTTGGGAAGAAAGTGGATTTATGGCTTTCGATGAGATATCTGAAGAAAGGCGCGGAAAATTGCAACAGGCTACGATGACAATCACCGTAAACGAACCGGAAATGCTCAAAACGATCGAAGTTGGGAGTAGGGCTAAAATCCCGGAGTTTAACGTTGCACCGCTGTGGTATCTCGAAAATAAGGCAACTGCTCAGTATTACTTTTTTTATATGAGCGACGGTGGCAGATGGATGGCAAAAGAAGGTACAATCGGTACGGAAGCAAAAGGAAAAGTTATTGGAGGTATTAGCAAAGGTTACTACAAAGAACAGAACAATAGGGCGGAAGCGTTTGTCTTTAAAAAATTAGAGGAAGGTTTTGCGTTAGTCTACAAAAATTTTGATACGGCTTATAACCTCGAAGAAGGAATTGAGGAAGCCGCGCGGGAAGTCAAAATCAACGAAAACAAAAATCAGGATTATAGTGAAGATGCCATTAAAGCGATTAAAAGCAAAGACGTGGCCAGGCTTGCGGAAATTCTGAAAAAAGGTGTTCATCCGGATACGCTGAAAGAAGAATATGGAAAACTCGCGCTCGAACGCATCGCTAACGAGTATATTCCGCAGCAAGCCCATCTTGACATGCTCAAACTGATGCTCGAAAACGGAGCCGATCCGAATCATGAGTTGTATGAACACGAACCCTTGTTGCAGAAAGTGTGCCGACATGCAAAAAATGAATTAGCGGATGAAATGGTACGTGTATTACTTGATGCCGGAGCGGATATTTCGACCGTCGGGTCTGAAATGTACCAATATACTTCAAACCTGCAAGCCGCTTGCCAGGGTGGTATGTTGTGGTACATTGAACACCTTCTGGAAAAAGGTGCCGATGTGCATTACAAAGATGTGAACGGCCTTTCTGCCTTGAATTATGCCGTGAGAGCGGAACGCAATGCGGTTGAAACCATCGATTTGCTGCTTAAGAACGGAGCAGACAAAAACGATCTGAATACGTTTTACTATTCCGAAAATATGTTTGAATATGCCGAAACTCCTGAAGTTGTGTATAAGCTTGTCGATTTAGGATTTGACATCAACATGCCGACGCATCACAGTGATTATCCGGCTATTCTGACCATTGCAAAAAGAGGTTCCGTAAAAATGTTTGACACCTTCCTGAAATTAGGAGGAATGGACGAAATGCACCGTGTTCTGGATCGTCTTTATGAACCGCTGGACAGAAACAGTCAATCCACGATCGAGGAACAAATCGAAAAGATGCGATTGTTGCATAAACTGGGATATTCGTTGATTTCGATTACGGATGGCAATCCAATTGAGCGGCTTGTTGACAAAAATCTTAAAAAGCGCAAGAAAATTACCAAATGGGAAGAAAAAGCCCTGCTTGATCTTTGGGAAATGGATTGCGCACCAAGACGTCTGGATCAGCTCAACAAACTATACGAATACGTCACAAAAGTAGATTGTAAGCCGATGATCGAAAAATGCGGACAGTATATTACCGACATTCAAGCCGCATTGAACTAACCTATGAAAATGATTCAAATGGAAAACTATTACGCCAAAGCCGTCGACTTATCCGGAATGCAATTTGACATTCCGGTAACCGAAGACGGAACGGTTCAGATATCGAGCGTGCTCAAAATAAAATCGCTCGAAACAAATGCACGCAAGGTTTTTTGCCGCAATAATGAACTTCAGACGCTTATTGCGCCAAACGCGGTTTCGGTTGGATGTAACAAAAACAAACTCACGTCGCTGCATCTCGAAAATGCCGAAAACGTGCATTGCGGTGAGAACAAACTCACGGAATTATATGCGCCAAAAGCTACTGTTGTGAAATGTTATATCAACCAATTGACCGAATTGCGGCTTGACAGCGCAGTCGAAATCGAATGTTACGGAAACGACGATTTGAAGGTGATCTATGCTCCGAATTTACATAAGATCGATAGGTTTGAAAATCTTGTGCAAACGGAGAATTTTGCTTCGCGCAAAGAAATCGAAATCACAATCAAAAATCATTTTGATCGCAGAAATCCGGAAGGCTACACAACCGAAACGTTTGATCTTGAAATTGCGCTGGATCTGGACAAACCCAGAACAGTCGATAATGTTGCGTTCGCGATATCGATTTACGATCCGGCAGTGATGTTCGAGGTTTGCCTTATGGAACGCAACGATCAATTCGGTCAGCAGGCCAGTATCGCAGCGCAAATCGAACTTCCTTTTGTGGCAGACAAACCGATGCGTTTTGCTGTATCCGTTCCTATCCGATCATACGTAACCGGTACGAAAAACCTGCTCGACATCATTCGGGAAGCACCCGAAAGCGAACGGGTGTACGAACGGGAGTTTCACATTGACGTGACGTGTTATCTGGAATCCCAAAACACGCAGGACAAGAGTTTTACCAAAACGTTTGCGATCGGCAATCCGTTTGCTGGACGTTATCAATGGGATATGGATACGTTTACGGAACCCGCTACAATGGAACAGGACGAGAAATTCCTGCCGGAAGCACTTGCAAAAGTTTCGGATGATCTTGAAGACGCTTTACTGGAGCTTTTCGAATTACACAAAGACGAAATTGCGGAAATAGCCGGTTCTGTGGATGGCATTTCATACGATATCCTACCACACGAACGCTATGCGGCCATTTCATTCCGGACTACCGAAGACGAGGAAAGATACAGTCCGGCCGATTGGGAAAACTACAGTTTGTTAGAGTACAGCAATTGTAAGTCGGAGAAATTTAAGGTGTTTTCGAAAAGGTTGTTTCAATTGTTTTTTGAAATCCAGGCGAGTTCGGATGATTTTGAAGACATAGAAACACGCATCAATGATTTGTTGTTCACGGCAATTACCAAAGCCGTGCTGCGTTCGCCGGTTGCCGAAAAACTGAGAGTTTGCGGGATTTCGAAAGCACCGATACTTACGGACACTTTCGACAAAACGGTGGAATACATTGTTTCTGCTTCCGAATACGGTGAAGATCCGTTCAATTACTGTGAATCGGTGATTTCGGATACAGAAACAAAACCTACAGACGAACGCATCCGTCTTGATAAATTCTGATATATGAAACAGCTAAAAACCCGCGAATTGCTTTATGACGGAACAGAAGGCGAATCGCTTTATGGCGAAAGCCATTACTTTTTCGGGAACAGTTTTGAGATAAAAGACATTTTGCGATACGAATTTGCCAGACTCAAAAGAAAAATTGAAAACGAAGCCTACGAGAAAATTATTTCGGATGCCGGATTTACAAGTGTAAGCTCGTTTTTTAAGCATTTGGAAGAAACCGGGGAAGTACAGTATCGTTCCCAAAACGGATTGCCTTTGTATTATGTGACGTACCTGCATATGCTATTTGTTTTTTCATTTGGCGAAACCCAACCGGCACGTTACCAGCTGTATTGTGAAGGCGTTTGGGAAATGTATGTGAATCGTTGGGAAGACACACCGTAAGCTATGGATAAAGAAAAAGCCTGTAATACTATTACAGGCTTTTATTCGACTTCATTTTTCGGGTTGTTAGCTTTTAATCATTTTCTTAGTAAAAGAATGACCATCAGGAGTGGTTATTTTTAAAACGTAAGTTCCGGCAGCTAAATCAGCAATATTTAATTGATGGCTGTCGCCGGATGTTTTGATAAGTCTTCCGTTCAGATCCAATACCGTTACTTGTGTTATTTCTTTATTGAAATGTACAGTTGAAGTAGCCGGGTTAGGGTAGAAGTAGAAATTAGAAACCGTTGGATCATTAACACTTAAAGTGTTTTCCACACTAACGACATTCCTGAAAGTAGATCCCCAAAGTCCCTGGTTATCTTTTAAGCGAATGTTAAAAACGTGCAGTCCGATTACATTTGGAACAGGAATTCCATTAGCCAGCAATTTTTCGTAGGCACTATTAAAATTACCGTCGGCAGCCAGTATAGGCGTTCCGTTGCCATAGCCCGGATCGGTGTCCCAAAAATATTCCGCCTGTACAATTCTAACAGGTTCTGATGTTACTGTAGCTTCTACATTAACAATACTTGTAAAAGTGGATCCCCATAGGTTCTGGTTGTCTTTAAAACGGATGTTGAATTTATGCAAACCAACACCCGGCAGATTGATGCCTGAAGCGGCAATTTTTTCGAAAGCACTGCTAAAGCTGCCATCGGCGGCTGCAATTGCGATACCATTGCCATAGCCCGGATCGGTATCCCAAAAATATTCGGCTTGCGTTATGGATACTTGTCCCTGAACAAAGCTTGCCATAAATAAAGCGACCAATATATAAAGTTGTTTTTTCATCTCTTTGTTTCGATATAAATTATTTGGAAAAACCAGAACCTGAAACATTTAATGTTGCACCGGTTGTAATTCTTCGGGGTACGTTTAAATAATTTATTTGCGCTCTGTTGCCTCCGTCAGCCGGCCAATAATTGCTCCAGCTGTTCGAACCGCCTCCGTTTCCGGCATCATTTCTTGTCAAATCCAGATCGGTGTATTCCACTGCCGGAGAACCTGCGTTTACATTGGCACCGCTAACACTTTGATTGTTGGCGTTGATGGTAAAATTTCCCGAGGTATTCGATCCCTGATTGGCAACATTATTCAAAACAAAAGAAGTTTGTGACATGTTGTAGAAAGCCGAAACCGTTGCATTGGAGTTGTAATTGTAGATCAGAAAATCACCTCCAAGCGCCAATACATTATTGTATATCGAAATCGTTCCGGTATTTCCGGTGGTTAGATTGATGGTGATACATTCGCCATACTGACCGCCGCCATTGGTTCGTGTGTCGGCTACATTATTGGTGATTTCATTTGTACTTCCGTTTTTTACACCCCAAATGCTGATTGAACTTTGCGGAAGGAAGTTGTTTAATATTTTAAACGTATAGTTTCTTTGATAATTGGTAATACCGTAATTAACACTATTGGCGATGATTTCTACGTCATCTGTAGCTAAACTGGTATCTTCGGTATGCGTTACAAACAGCGATCCCAAAAAATTACCGGTACATTTTCCATGCGCTATAATCGTTTCACTATCTATAGTACATCCGGAGAGATTGGCAGTTGCATTTATTTGACCGGCATCAAAAAAGCCTATTAAAGAATTGAAGACGTTTAAAGTGGTTCTGCCACCGGTTGTTGCACCGGAAATAGTAACACTGCCTGCATTTGCATTGTGAATGGTAATCACTCTTCCTGCAAGTGGTGTTACGACCACGGTTCCCTGCAATTTGTATTTTTGATAATTAGTTTCAGAGACAAAAGTCAAAGACTTGTTGATCGTCAGGTTTTCAATATAAGCGGCTCCTGCATTTTTTGGCTTGATAATGATCCGGTCTCCGTTTGTTGCTGCCGTAATGGCGGCACTCACGGTTGCATAAGCGCCATTGGCTCCATTTTCTCTAACATATAAATCGGCTGCTGAAGCCATTGAAGTAAACAGACCTGCGATGGCAATAAAAAGTAGTCTTTTTTTCATTGTTTTTTTTTAAATTGATTGAATTCGGATTGAAAGATGATAGGTTTTTTTAAAAAAATTACCATTATCTTTTTCACAACAAGCATTAAAAAGTGAAAAAAATAATGGTAAAGAATAGCGCTGTTATTTCTCCAGTTTCATCCAGAAATAGTCATTCCAGCCTTCTATTAGTCTTGTCGGATCGGTATTTTTAGTTCTGTCCTGCTCCGGAATCTGTACGATTCTTTTATCTTTTACAGAAAAGCTGTATTTTCTCGGTTTTGCTTCTCCTTCAATGGTCAGTTCCACTTTGTAAGCTCCGTCCGTAAGGTTGGCAAATTTGAATTCTCCCGGTTTGTCTACTAATTTTAAAGCACATCGGTATTCATTCCATTTGGCTTGTTCTACCTGAGCCACATTCGGAGCACCTGTTCCGTATTGTTGTGCAAATGGCTTGTTGTCTTTTAGCACTTTCACGCTCCATTTTACACTTTTATTGGTTTTTCTGTTATTGGCCGGATTCGGTTGGAATTCTTCATGGTTAAGATAATATCCGAAAACCAGGTTACCGGACTCATCATAATTCATATAAGCATAATTATTCCACGGACCGCGTGTTACATACATTTCGTTCATAGCAGCGTAGGCGTCGGTGTTTGTTAGCTTCTGAATTTCGAAATTAAACGAATAGAACATTTTATCCCCCGCGATAAAGTCAAGTCGGTATTCGCCGGTACCCCATTTTTTTACATCAATTTCAGTTCCGCCAACCCATTCGCCATCACGTTTGTATCGGCTGGTTGGTGTATTGTATTTTATTTTTTTCCCGTCGTCAAATTGTTGGAATCCGTCATATTCGAAGTAAGTGATGTATTGGTCCCCTTTATACACTTTAATTTTTAGAAATTCGGCCTGGTCATGAACGGTGTTTACGGTAGCACCAGCAGCAGTTTTGTTTGGAACAAAAGTTGCGGTGTAACCTGTAAACTGAGTTAGTCCACCAGTTCCTATATTAGTCGCATACAATAAGGAATTAAAAGTAACTGCCGGTGTTTGTTTGTACATATTCCAGTCCAGTTTTAAGGAAGATGTTCCGCTGGAAGCACCACCTTTATTTTTTACCTTTTTGGCAACTTTTTCACCTGTATTAACAACTTCTTCGGCTGTTTTTACGGTTTCAACGGCATTATTAGCCTGATTTGCAGTTTTTTGAATCTTGTTTAAAAGCTGCGCATTGGAGTTGGTATACGCGCATAACATCAGCCCGATGATTACTAATTTTTGTTTCATTTTTTTTCTGTTTATTGGTTGAATGCAAAACCATTTTCCGGAATTACAATGCAATAATAAATCAAAGAAAAATGCGAATTTTTACGAATGTATATCCGTTTGCTTTGGGAAGATATTCGTTGGAATTGGAGAGATATTCGTTTTTAGTAAAATTTATACATGAAGGTTTTCAAGTAAAACCAGGAACTCTTCTTTTTTTCGCACAGAAAGCGGAATGGTCGTTTTGTTTTTCATGACAACCGTATTACCGCCATCCGATTTAATGAAATGGTCGAAATAAGCCATATTGATCAGGTGCGATTGGTGCGTTCTAAAGAAATTGTGAGGCGCCAGCATCGTTTCATATTCTTTAAGATTGGTGGAAACAATGAGTTTTGGCGCATTTATAAAATTAAAGGTAGTATAATTTTTATCGGATTCGCAGTGCACGATATCCTGAATATTGACCGAATAAATTCTATCGGCAGTTTTAAGCACCAGCTTTTGCAAATTTTTTGGCCTTTCAAGATTGCTAAACAAATTATTGAGCTTCATGTCAAAAATTTCACTGCTTAGCGACACTTCCGCCTTTTTAACGGCTTCTACCAAATCGACCGAATCCAAAGGTTTCAGCAGGTAATCTATGGCCGAAAAACGAAAAGCCCTGATGGCAAAGTCTTCATAACCCGTAATGAAAATTACTTTAAAATTAATTGGTTGTAGCTTTTGAAGCAAATCAAAACCGGTTCCGTCGGGCATTTCTACGTCGAGAAAAACAAGATCCGGCGATACCTGCCTGATCAGATTTATTCCGGATGTTACCGAATCTGCCTGGCCAATAATGGCAATATTAGGGCAGTTTGATTTTATGGTGGTAATATTCTTCTTTCGGATTGTTTCAATATCGTCAATGACAACAGCTCTTAACATAGGTAATTAATTTTCGTAAATGTAAGGGATTTCAAAAATAACTTTGGCTCCGACAATATTGGTATGCTGATCCAGGATATTATCGGTTTGTACCAGGAAATCCTGGTTTTTGGTATAGCTGATCAGGCGTTCTTTGGTAATTGTCATTGCCAGTGATTTGTGGTTGGTTAATTTTTTGTCGGTTTCAAATCCTTTTCCGTTATCAGTGACTTCAAAGAATAATTTAGCTTCCTTAAGATAAAAATGAATGGCAATCATACCATTTTCGGACTTGTTGCTTAAACCGTGCTTGATGGCATTTTCGATGAAAGGCTGCGTTAGCATTGGCGGTAAAAAGATGGTTTCGGCATCAATAGCATCTTCGATAGAAATGGAAAAACTGAATTTATTGTTGTATAAAAGTTGCTGGATCGCTAAATAATTCTGAGTCATTTCAACTTCTTCCGACAGCGAAATATAATTT
Source organism: Flavobacterium inviolabile (assembly GCF_013389455.1). NCBI lineage: Bacteria > Pseudomonadati > Bacteroidota > Flavobacteriia > Flavobacteriales > Flavobacteriaceae > Flavobacterium > Flavobacterium inviolabile. The sequence continues at coordinate 2,385,569 of NZ_CP058278.1, forward strand.
TCGTTGGAGTTTTCAAGAATCTGGCGCGTCAGTTTTGAAAATTTACTCAGGTAATCTACCGCTTCCTTGTCTTGTTTATCCTGGATCAATCCCTGAATGTTATCGATAGAGTTAAAAATAAAATGCGGATTCATCTGTGTAACCAACAGTTTCTGTTTGATCTGGTCTTTTTCGAGCAGCGTAATTGCTTGTTTTTGTTTGGTATTTCGGTAATAAAAATAGCCGCCCAAGAGAAACAATAAAAGTACTCCCGAAAGTCCGATAAGCCAGTTGTTTTTAACTGCCGTTTTCTTTTCGCCCTCTAATTTGATTGCCGCTACTTTTTTGCCCTGAATTAATTTTTGGTTGAGCGCTTTTTTCTCAAAATTATATTGGAGCTGTTGTTGCGCCAATTTATTCCGGGATGTTTCCAGCGCCGATTTCTTTTCATTTTCCAGCTTGATGGCTGATAATTTATTTTGCTGTTCTAATTTAACTTCCGTCAATTTCTTTTGCTGCATTATTTTTTGCTGCAGTTCTTTTCTCTCGAAATCATATTTGAGCTGTTGTTGCGCCAGCTGGTTTTTTGAAGCTTCAACATTGCTCGAATCTTTTATAATGACCGAAGCTTCGTGCATTTTAAGGGCTTTGTCATATTGTCCGCTTTCTTTGTAGATTTTATACAATAAGCTGCTCATGCCCGTTCTGGAGTTCAGATTTTTTAACTTTACTGCTAAGGCATAACACAATTCGCCATATTCTGCCGCTTTTTCATAATTTTTTGATTTGTAATAGATTCGGGCAGCATTGCCATATACGCCCTGTCTGGAAACGTCATCTTTACACAAAGCCAGTGCTTTCTCCAGAAAAGTTTGTGATTCTGCACTATTTCCCAAATCATTACTGGAACTGGCCAGCTGTACCAGCACTAAGGATTCTCCCTGCGGATCTTTGTTAGGCTTTATAGCGTCATAAGCTTTGAGGTAGCTTTTATGTGCTTCAGGAAACCTTTTAAGCCGTGTGTAGGCAACTCCTAAATTATTATTGGTGACAGCAATTTCATGCCGGTCGCCTATACTCAATTTTGAGGCAGGGACCTCATAATAAATCAGGGATTTTTTTAAGTAAACAATTGCTTTTTCCCAATCGTGTTGCGCTAAGCAGGTTGTTCCGATCTCCATGTTCACATATGATATACCCATTTCGCTTTTGATGCTTTCATAATATTTAAGCGCTTCAAAAAAGTTTTCAAATGTTTTGGGCCAATCGGCCATCTTTCGATAGTAGGTACCTTTGCCAGTCATGGCCATGGCCATTTCTTTATGATTTTTGGATTCTTTCCAGTATTTTATGGCCTGATCAAAATGTTCCGGTGCTTTATCATTGCCGTCAATGATTTCTTTTTTGGCGGTATTGTAGTAATAAACTCCGGCAGCATTCAAATATTGTTGCTTTACCTTCTTATTAAGATTGCTTGATTTAAGTCCTTTCGAAAAAACAGGAAGCAATTGGTTGTAAAAAGCAATGTGCTGTTTGCTCCAGCCAACAGAATTATCCATTGCCGTAAGAATAGTGTTTATTCGTACCGTATCGCTGATTTTAGGATTGGCGAGAATGGTTTTTAAGGAATCAATAGTCTTATCCTGAGAATAACAAGCTGAAGAAATAAATAAAAATACAATTACGGTGGCCAGCCAAGTAGTTTTAAACATAACAGAATTTTGGAGGTTATAAATTCGAGGCTAAATGTAAGTAATAAAAAAATAACTTTTTTAGAAATATACTGACAAATTCAATGTTTTAAAGTTAAGTTTTTTGGTATAAAATTTAAAGTAATACCGTTTCTTCCACTGTATAAATTCAATGGAGGTAAAAAATAAAATTACTGTTTGTGTGAAGTTTTGGAAAAGAGGAGTGAGGATATCCATTTAGCACATTATGTGCAGTATGAGGCAATGATAATGGCTAATATGGGTGTGCTCATGTCATGTAATTATTTAACGGCAGTTATTCCGGTTTTTTATTGTTTGCTACTGTAAAAATATTTTTGGCGCTACGAACTTTCATTATGATGTTACTAAATTGTTTCAAACAGCTACAAATATTCATTTATCCTTAGAATTGTGGGATTAAATTTTATCTTTAGCTCAAATAATAATAAAAATCTTATCTATTTAACATATCTACTGTAATGGACGCTAAAAAACAGGAACTAAAGAATACCATAGGCGAAGCCTATAGTCCCTACCTTGAAACCGGTAAAATTTATCATAAAGATGTGATCAAGAGTACTTATGGTTCTCAAAGTAGCGGCATATTTTATACAAAAAATGGTATAAAATATAATCATAACACAAATCTCCCTGCAAAAGAAAGGAACTAAATAAAGAGCTACGCGAATTAAGCAATAATATAAATGAGCTGCGCGGCATTGCCGACCTTGGAGAGCTTTATAACGACCTGCCTGGAAATACACAGGTACGGTTTACTTTTATTAAAGATGAGCCTGTAGCCATGCAGGTGTATGGCGTGCCTGAGCTTATTTCGGGGCTAAAGGAAGAACTCCTTGAAAATTGCATACAGGTTACGGATCAGGGCGCTTTTAAGAAAGCTGTGGGCATGGGTGCTTTTGTAAAGCAGGCAAACAAGATCAATATAGCGGGCGATTACAGTCTTGAATTTGAAAACAAAACGTTTTCGCTTAATTCTTTTTACGGGTTAGGAATGGACCTGCTGAACACCGCGTTAGACGAGCAGCTGCAACGCATCTGGTTCCGCCTGGAGCAAGATAAGCTTACCGTACAAACCGAACCGGCATTTCCCGAGCATGGGCTGCACCCTATTGAGGATGCCTCAGTAAACCTTGATCCGGCTTATGCCAAAAGGAAAGAAGCGATTACCGAAGCCATACGCCTGCGTCATGAGTTTTTCAGGTCGGTGGGTACATTGCATGACGAAATACTGTACCTGAACATTGGTGGTTTCCGTGACCACAACTGGCCGGGATATACTTCGGGAACAATTGCGGCAAAATTCCGTGTCATTTATACCGAAAATACAACCATTGTAATCACCGACGGTCTTTCGGATATTTATGCCAAAGAGCAACAGGATAAGGAATTGGTTTACAATGGAACAGGGGCGGAATACTATATTGAATTTGACAGCATAGTGCCATTCCGTAAAGTAAAAGACCATTACATGCTGGCTTTGCTGAACAGTGTAACACAGGTGGCTTTGGGGCACGGTGAATTTAAAGGGCTGATAGAAAAATTTGAGTCGCTCACACTGCAGTTCAACAGCGACAATGTGGAGACGTGGGTGATAAAGGATAATGATTCGAATGATGAGGCGTCTACATTTTTTAACAGCTCGCAGTATGATGCCAATGAGCCATTTGGGACGTTGTTAACAATGGGGTCGAAAAACCTGCCTAAAAGCATTGGACTGAACATTGAAAATATAGTACTGGTAAGCGTGAAGCCATTCGGGAAAGAGTGGTTTAGCAGCGATAAGCTTTCCCATCCTGATGAAGCTGTAAAAACAGCTGCCCGTATGGCTATGATAAAAGGCTTTGAGGAGGACGGGTCGTTTAATACCATACCGGTTTCCTACCGATAACAATCTTAAGTATTTAAAACTATAAAAAATAACCAAACATGAAAAAATTAGTAGTACTTCTTGCCGTACTTGGCGGCACAGCATTTTTACAGGCACAAACCATAGAATCCGGCAGCCGCAGCACGGCAGGTTATATTAAAAGTGATGGGACAATAGAGAACAGCAGCCATTCAACGGTGGGTTATATCAAGAGCAGCGGTACCATTGAAGACAAGAGCCACAACACGATAGGCTACATCAAAAGTGATGGCACCATTGAAAATAAAAGCCACTCTACCGTGGGCTATGTAAAAAAAGACGGTACAGTAGAGAACAGCAGCCATGGCACTATAGGCTATGTGAAGGACGACGGTACCGTGGAGAACTCCAGCCATGGCACTATTGGTCGTGCAAGCGGCGTAAAAAAAGAATGGGCAGCCGTAGCATTCTTCTTTTTTAAACTTTAGTTATCGGTAAAACATGAGTAAAGCAAAAATATGGGCTGAATCGTATTTTCAGCGTCTGGATAGTATAATTGAGGAACTAAAAAAACACCCTTTAATTGACCATCTAAGTTATATCCGTTTCAAAGGGATTTCGGATGAGGAGATAACAGCTATTGAGGCCGGACTTTCGGAGGAGGTGTATTCCAATATGGATCAGGGTAGTGAAGTACCGTCATTTAAGTTCGATGCTTATATGAAGGCTTTTTATAACATCAGTAACGGACTGAACATTGCATGGGATTCGCACATCGTGCAGTCGTCCCTGGATGATAGCAGGGTAATTACCGACGCAGATCAGGATGATTTTGCAGTGGCTAATAATGACCTGTTGCAGGCGGAAGGATTCCTGTCATTGCTGCCCCTGAAAAACCTCATATCTTATGCTGATCTGGACATCTACGGAGACCCGCGGGAAACGAGACTTGGAAGAGAAATGAGCAACAGCGGCAGGCACTTTACCTATCTTGACTTTTATAATTTCTATTACGATACCTGTATCGCTCTTGATCCTAAGGGGAATACGCAAAACAATTTTCTTTATTCGGGTGAAGACCATAGCGCCTGTTACAACGACTATAAGGTTTCTGACTTTGTAATTTATATGGAAAACCTGCTGGCCAACTATTTTTCTGTGTTTTTGCGAAGCAATGCTTTCTACGATACAGATGCTGTTGCGGCCTTCCGGGATAATGATTATGAAGATATCGCGAAAAAAATAGCTTCGGAAAACCAATATGCATCCATTGACGATGTACTAAAATATCATGTACAGGACGAGGAACTTCTTGAAAAATTTGGTGACCTTGACTTCCTGCAGGAAAAATCGGAAGCTATTTATGAAAAGATAAAAGAACTGCTGGATGTAACGCTGGAAGACGAATTATAGCAACAGTACCTGATTTTGAATTTAACGGAAGGTATTCAAAGTAACCGTTCCCTTAAGAAATGCAATCAGATAATTGAAGGCCCGGATCTATATGTTCCGGGCCTTAAAATTGTCACAATGATAAAAAAGATACCCAATGGAAACTACAGAAAAACCCTTTGAAATACGTTTTTATAAAGAGGCATTGTTCGACGAGGAACAGCTATTCATGGAAGTAAGCGCAGGCTGTTTGGGTGATGAGGTGAGTTGCCACGTTACACTGGATAACTATCCTGCCGAACAAACCGATAAGACCTCTGGAACGCCTTCCCTTAGCTGGGACATTCCCATAGGTTCTTCATTTTATGAAGTGATGAAAGAGGCTTTAACCGGATCTCCCGGCGAAGAACAGGAGTATTTAAAGTTTCACCTCACTATTCAATTCAGGACAGCCGGTACCCCGAAAAGAATGTTGGAGGAAAAGCATACTGTCTGTATCAAAAACCCGCTGTCAGGAGTAAAAAGAGAAGCATGGCCGGAGTGGAATGAACCGCAGTTTGACCTGCCTGAAATGCTGGATAAAGTGCCGCAACAGGATGATTTCGTTATCAGCGTTTCCCCGCAATATACCGGGGGCGATAGTTGGGATTTCCTTGATGGTACGGGACATTTTGTAATAATGATCCTGACCGGCATAGCACTTAAAAAGTGTGACGTCACCGCGCAATTGATGCAGGAATGGCAAAAAGAAAAATTGACGGTAGCAGTAAACCCCATGGACAAAGCCCATGAGATTACGGTAAACCTTTCTGCCAATCTACTCGACCAGGTAAAGGATCTGGGTACCTTCAGCCATGGCGAAAACGAAAAATTTGATTACTTCTTTGAACTGGAAATAACCGACGCAGCGGATAAAAAACACAGGCGAAAGGTATCGGTACAATTGCCAAACCCGTATTATGAAGGGATACAATCCGAAAAACAGATTGCACGCGAAGCACTGGCTGAGGTATTTCAAAGAAAATACGGTGAAGACATTGCCGAGCTGAAAATAGAAGGGCAGTCGGGCTGGTGGGCCTGGAGGAAAGACGATGCACGCTTTCAATATGGCTGGAAAGATGAGGTCATTGTATTGTACCGCTACTTTGGAGCCGTAGATTATGATGCTGACGAGGATAAGGTATGGGAAGCGATGTGCGAACTTACGGAATTTGCCGATGGTGCCGGGGATTTTGTGTATGTAGACAATTACTTCGTACTAAAATATGAATTCAGCCCCGAGTGGATGGACGCGGACGACCTTGAAAAGAAGCTTGACGAGTTTGAGGAATTCGCCGGTTCGGAAGAGCTAACGAAGTTTCTCGCTGCGTATGCGGAATAACGTTAAATTATATTGCAAACAGAGATTATGAAAAATATACAACTTGCAAAGCTCGATAAATATAAGGACAATCCAAATTATGAGCTTATTGACGGCAACATATACAAAGATATTGAAGAAGATCATTACGTTTTTGCCCTTAGCTACGAGCTTGAAGGCGAAGAAGACTCACAATACCCGCTGGAAGACATACTGGATAAATTCCTGCTGCATGTGTCCAATTTTATCGACGAGGACAGTTACTATACTAACAGGGAAGTTACCCTTGAACTGGGCGGTGACCTCGATGATATCAAAGAGACTATCGATTCGATCATCGGAAAGCGCGTATACAATGAAGAATATGATGATAATGATGGCGTTACCCGTGTGAAACTGGTGATAGCATAAATACGATAGACTTACAGCTAAAAAATAAAACATGAGTTATAACGACGAACAATACATTGCGCATTACAACCTGAAACAGCAGGCAATTGAAAATATTCTGGGACCTTCGGCAGAAGTGATCGGTCATGCCACTATTCCCTTCAGGGTCATTGCAGGCATGACACTGGGATCTGTGGGCATGCACTATTTCCCCAATCATCTGGAAGGAACCGGATTTACCACAATGGAACTTATCCGGACAGATGGTACCGGTCCAGTGCCCAATAAAAACGGAACCTATGAATTGATAGCTTTTACAAAGCAGCCGTTCAATGACATTGACCAGGATCCGCCAACTCCATTCAACATAATGGAAAGACACATTTGCGAAAACTTTACACAAATCGCAGCTGCGGCACAGGAAAAGGCTTTTAATCCGTATGAGATATGCCAGATATCCGGAAACGACGGCAAGCCAAGATATATTATGTTTGATGTGTATGCGGAATTTGAGGTAGAAGACCACAAGCACCACTTGCTGCTTTGTATGGAGATATTCGAAGAAGAGCTGGCTACCGTAGCAAACTTTGGACATAAAGGATTTCTCGAAATGCTGAAAATGATAAAAATTTACCCTTACAGCGACCTGGACAGGAACTGGGTGGGCATTAAAAAATAATTCCTCTGAATTTTAAAAGATGAAAGAACTTATACTATCGCCATCAAAAAAGAAATCTAAAATAGAAGGTTTTCCCAGTCTAAAAAGCTGTATGACCGATATAAAGGGTTTTAACAAAGTGCTGCTGCCTATTGTAAGGCTCGACGGCGGTGTGGTTAACGAAAAATGGGAAGGCATTCCGTTTACCTTTATTGTCCAGAATGTGGATGTAAGCCGTATGGATTTCCAGCTGGTAGCCGGCAAATACCAGCTACTGGCTCCGCTTAAGCTGAGGAAACTGGAAGCATATGACGAATCGGATGTAAAACGCGAGTACCTGCAGACTACGGTAGACAAGATCGAAGAGATTAGTTACAGGCAGGTAGACCAATATAGTAACGACGGAGTGCTGCTGCAATCCGGGTCGTTTAGTTATAATCCCAACAAGCGTCTGGTATATGATTATGCTGAAATTAACGGGACGTCTATGCCGGTTACCAAGACGATACAGTATTATCTGGGCAATGGCGAGTGGCTGGACTCGGAACTATATACGTACCATTATGATGCTGCTGGCTTTTTGGAAAAAATTACCATGCACCAACCGGCACGGGAAATAAAGATGACTGAAAAAATACGGTATAAAAAGACCCGTAAGGGTTTCACGGCATACAAGGAACTGGCACCACACCTTCTTCCGGCAACAGATGAGAAACTTGGCGTTACCTACACAAAGGTACCTTTCTCCGCTGTCTTTAAAGAGGATGAAACCGATTGGAATGTTAACTTTAGTACAAATGGCTGGTATATTGGTGGTAAAAAAGACGAGAATTACAGTACCGATCAGGGAAGACTCATACACCTGCATGCATTTAACCATTTCTATGATCTGAATTCCGGATTCCTTGAATATACCTGTAATATTGAAAATCAAAAAGATATAGCTGTAAAAGTCAATGAAATCGATGGGTTTCCGGATACCATTGAATATACCTTCAGTTGCCCTGAGGCAAGCGACGAAGAGGTGTTGCAATATCCCGAAAAAAGCGATACAAAAGTTGTGATGCAATTGCAATGGGCGGGCAAATATACGTTTGAGCATCTGGGCCATGAGATACAGGTAACCAAAGAAAATCAGTATGGCACTGTACGTTTTACGCTTTCAGGACAATATACATTGCAACAAGTTGTAATGATGATACGGCTTCAAAGCTATTTGTGGTGGTATGATTTTGAACAGGATAAGATTTTCGACATGCTTATGAGTATGAACTGTGCTATTCCTATGGAGTTCAATTTTATATATACTAAAGTCGAAAATGGTATAGAGCGTGTTTTACAGGAGGTAGAAATTAAGGAAAACAGGACCGAAGGAAAGCTGAGATTGGGCAAGCCGTACTGGCAACAGAGCAATGAAACCCCACGCGACCCCGACGGGCAAAAGATGGCATTTGTAGCGCAGCTGGACCACAGTAACATGTTCGGGACGCTGTACCTGTTTTATTCAGAAAAACACCAGCTTGTATCGCAGGTATTCCAGTGTACATAATGAATAAAAAACAATTCCTGTACAGCTCCTGGAGCTGTACAGGAATTGTTTACCTGGAGCCCGGAATTGCAATGCAGAGAAGTTCCGGGAAACACCGCAATACATTTTAGCCTGTAGCGGTTATTAACGGAAAAACCTTTGTTGATTTTGATTTTATAAAAAAACGCCCGTTAAATACGGGCGTTTCTATTGGTAGTTTTAATTTTGCTTTAGCAGGGCAATATCCTTGATGTGAAAAAGGCTTTCGTACTTAGAAGCTTCATGTCCCCATTCGTTCGGTCTGGAGAAGGTAAAAGAAATAGCATCAATGGAGATGTTGGTCCAATTGTCCGGACTGCTGAAGTCAAGATCCCTGTGTCCGTTAATGTGATTGATTGTGAATACACCCACTTTTGTCTGGCCAAAAATGTCATCCGTCATACGCACTACTTTTTTATGCATTTGACCCAGACTGTATAGGGCAAGCACCTCCATACCTTCCAGCTCAAACTCCACCTCGTGGTCATCCGAAAGGATTAGTTTCCGTTGCTCTGGTGTAAAGCTGATTTCGTCATCTTCGCCTTCTAATGCTATGCTGTCATTATAAATGCTCGGGTTGTTTTCCTCTTCGTATTCCGGTTCCTGTCTGCGTTCATTGTGGTACACTTCTATTTCCTGTGTAAGGGTAGGGTCGAACAAGTCTAATGTTTCCTTCACATCCACTTCTCCTTCAAGGAAAAAGGTGATACCATTTGCTTTCGCACTGGCAGGCGTTTCGCCACCCCATTCGGCCAATGCGGCAGGAACGTCCATATCCATAATGAAAAAGCCGAAAGAAACCTCGCCGTCGCCTTGCAGCGCACATGGAAATTCTTTTACGAACTCACCGTTGCGTTCTGTACGGCCACATTTTTCTACGTTACTGATGTCAGTTCCCAATACGATCTTCTCTTCTACATTGTTTACGGTACGCTTGGCATAAAAAGTACCTTTCGTGCCCAGGATGGTCACGGCATCTTTACCGGCTTTCACATTTATAGTGGCCTTAATCATCGGGTCGAAGTACGGCCATGGATTCTCAATCCATGTATATTCCAGTTTCACACCGGTGACACCCACCATGCTTTTAATCTTGTCAAAAAGTCCCATAATTATTTACAAAGTTTAATTTCTTTTCCGCTATCTGAATCTTCAAATTTTTTGTACAACTTACCGTCCACATATACTTCATATCCAGCCTTTACAGGTGCTTTTATTTTTTCACCTGCTTTGTATTTTGATGTTGAGGAAGAGCCCTCCGCACGCACGCGCACCTCGATCTCTTTCGTGCAGTTGTTTACCAGATACACGTCGAAGTAGCCGCCAACAGTTTCTATGACCACCGAGGTTTCTCTGGTCGCGGCAGTTACCGCCTGTGATACCATTACGGCCAGCAGTACTGTGGCTGAAATTTTTTTAAATGTGTTCATATTGCTTTGTTTTTTAAGGTTATAGACGGGGTTGTTTAAGTCAAAGGAACTAAAGTAATAATAAAAACTATTCCTACAACACCGCTACAAAAACTTATTCATTATTTCTTAATTTATTAAAAAGAATCATATCCCGTATGCTATGGCTCTTGATGTAAAGATACTGTGCAAACAACGGCATGTTACCCTTTCAATAATTTCCTGCTCAGGAATGTCAGCAGTCAGGTTCTTCATTGCCGGATAGTTGCTGTAATCCTAATAGCTGGATATTCTGACAGCAAATTACCACTTAATGTGCAGCTTATATTTGTAAATGATTATTCGTTGGCGTTTATTGAAAGTTCGTAGTTAATTGTAATAAAATCGTCATGTTAGTCATCGGTAATGTAGTGTATTTCCAACTGTGTCCTTACACCGGTAGTACCCTCTTCGAGGATGACATTTTTTACCGTTACAGGTGCCGCAAGTCTTTCGGCGGTTATGTTTATAGCCCACGATTCCAAAATATGTTGTTGCTCACCCGGCTTTAATGGTCCGCCGGAGTCGCTTACCCCAATCAGTAGCTTGTTGTTTTTGAGCAGCAATTGTACGGTAACAGAATGTTGGCTGGTACCGGCCAATACTCTATTTACGGCATTGGCAAGCAATGGCTGCGTGAGCATAGGGGGGATGTAAATGGCTTCGGTATCCATGCCATCGTCGTCAACGGTAAAGCTAAAGCCACCTGGATGGAGCAGCTGCTGAACCGTGAGGTAGTTGGTTATCATGGCGATCTCTTCATCCAGCGAAATATAGTCGCTTGTACTGCTTTCCAGTATCTGGCGGGTCAGACGGGTGAATTTGGAAAGATAGGTAGCAGCAACCTCCGGCTTGTCTTCCCTGATGAGGTTTTGTATGCTTTCGATGGATGATGTTATAAAATGGGGACTCATTTGCGTGAGCAGCAATTGCTGGCGTAGCGTGGTGCTCTTTTTGGATAGCAGCAGGTTTTTCTTTTTGTTGAATCGGTACAGTACCAGTGTAATTGTAACCAGAAAAAGGGCTACAGCTACCGAAACGCCTATTTTTACGTTATTGCGGAAACTCACCTGTTCCTGTTTTACCCGTTGTAGTTCGCGCTGTTGTTTAAGGAGCTTGTTTTGCGTTTCTACCCTTCCGGTTTTAAAGTTAAAGGCCATCATATCTGCCGTGCTTTTTTTCTGCGCGGTATTGTACTGTTCTTCGAGCGCTTCGTGTTCCTTCAGGTAATGGTAAGCCGTTTGAAAATTGTTCCTGGCAAAGTACATCTCACTAAGGCAAAAGGCGGCAACCGACAGCTGATCGTTGTTATTGGTGGCAGCGGCATCGTGGTACACTAGCTTTAACTGATGTTCTGCTTCTTTGTACTTTTTGTTGACGATACACATTTTGCCATACTGTATGCGGCTATCGTTCACTTCCTTTTTGTCATACTTTAGCGCAGCCTGCAAAGCCATCTGGAAATAACGTTCAGCAATGGCAGCGTCATATACTGTCGTATAAGGCTCGATATAGCATTGCCCCAGCGAATTGTAAATGTTATCCAGGTTGTGTAGCTCGGGTATTCTTTGTGCCAGAACCAGCGCCTCTTTGAGCATGGGTATCGCCAGTAAGGTATTTATTTTCCGGTATACTTCTCCTTGTCGCCAAAGGGCCAGTTCCAAGAGTGTATCTTTTTTTAAAGGTCTTAAAGCCTTCACGGCACTGTCGGCATAGATCATGACGTTGATTACTATTCCACGCTTCCGCCAGCATGTTTCAAGGTTCATCAGGCCTTTGGCAATGGTTTCCTTATCGTCGTGTTTTTGGAGTACTTCCACACATTCTTCGCCAAGTTTTATCGCGGTTTCATAATTGGCGGTTTCGGTATACAGTGACGAAAGGTTGTAGAGGCTCTGACCTAGTTTTTTGTCGAGCCTGTGCATCCGGCAAAGGGCTATGGCTTTCTGGAACAGCGATTCGGCCTGTTCAAAATTCCCTTTTTCATGGTAGGTCGCACCCAAACGATTCAGGATGTCGATCTGCGCTTCAGGCGAAGTTTTTCCGTGATTATGCTGCGCAATCACTGCCTGCGGCAAAAGCAACAGGAAACAGGTAACGAAGTATAAGATACAGAATTGCTTCATGCAAGGTTATTTTTTATTTTGTACGGAATCGGGAAACGGCTTACAGTGCCTTTTACAATGCCGTTATCGACTATGTTGGCTATTTCAATGGTTCCCTGCATGGCATTGAGCCTTTCGGATGTAATTTTTGTAGCCATAGACCGATGTCCTTCTCGTGTTTTTCCGGTAAGCCCTTTTCCGTTATCTGTTACCTCAAAGTAAAGTTTGTTGCGCTTTTTGTAGAATCGGACCTGTATCCAGCCATCTGATTTTTTTCCGGCGATTCCGTGCTTTACAGCGTTTTCGATAAATGGCTGGGTGAGCATCGGGGGAATGAAGGTTGTTTCGGTGTCAATCCCATCTTCTGCGACGATTTCATAATTGAAATTATTATAGAGCAGTTGCTGTATAGCGAGGTAGTTGACCGTCATGTTGAATTCTTCTCTGAGACTGATGTATTGCAGCGAAGAGTTCTCCAGTATCTGGAGGGTAAGCTGTGAGAGTTTCGAAAGGTAATTGACAGCTTCGTCATTTTTATCTTCGTAAATAAGGTTTTGTATGGTATCTACGGAGTTGAAGATAAAGTGCGGGTTCATTTGTGTAAGCAGTAATTGCTGCTTCAGTTCGTTGTTTCTGTTGGCTGTGATGGCTCTTTTCTGTCTGAAGTAAAAATGGAGGAATACCAGAAGAGTGACCAACACGATAATGGTAAATATAAAACCGAGCAGGAATACGTTTTTCTTTACGTTCGCCTGTTGTGCTTCGACTTTTTGTATTTCGGCGGTAGCCTGGAGGAGGCTGTTTTGCAGTGTCAGCTGTTCGGTATCGAATTTTACCGAACGGGCTTCGGTATTGGTGAGCATTGCCTCGTTCATTAGTCCCATTTTGGCTTGTACGGCTTCTATTCTATAAGTATATGCCTGTTCATAGTTGCCCAGTTTCCCATATAATTCTGCCAGCAGCCGGTTAGCCAGAACATAATTTTCGCTTTCCTCGTTTAATGGCTTTAGGGCAATGCATTGTTCCAAAAAGGACTTCGCTTTTGGAATGTCGTTACAGGAAAGGTAAAGTTCCCCCAAATGTTTTAAAATACTCATCCGGATGTCCACATACCGATTTGTTTTTTCATGAGCCATTGCCTCGCGGTAATACCGTTCTGCTTGCCGGGGATTGCCAAGCATGGCATGGCAAAAACCTAGCTTGTCCTTTATGTAGGCCTTTGTATTATAAAAGCCTTTGCCGGATGTTACGGCAAGGGCTTCGGATAGTGGTTTTAATGCTGCGGCATATTTCTTTTGACGGATAAAAAAGTCGGCATAAAGTACCTTGGCCGTAGCAGTGTTTTCTTTTTGAGGTGCGTTTCTTTTGAGAATATTCAGCGCTTTATGGTGGTAATCGGCAGCTTTGGTGTAATCTTTTTTAAATCCGAAGAGCTGACCCATTACGCTATAGCAATATGCAATGCCAATGGAATCGTTAGACTGGCACATTCCTTCAAATGCTCTGGTGATATGATAAAAGGCTTCGTCATATTGCCGGGATCTTACATAGGCTTGTGCGGTGCGGTATGCCGACCTGTCCCGAAGCGGCCTGTTGGCGATCATAAAGGCGACATCCACATCAATTTGGGCCACGGCGGCCTTGTAGTTCTGTCCGGCTCTGCTGTAGGCATCGGCTACGTATTGTAACGAGTCGATGTGTTTATAATCCTGAGCATGAAGCAGGCTGCCCGCACCGAAAAGGCTGCAGTAAAACAGATATAGCCACTTGATTTTAAGGCTTTTCATTATTTCAGGCGTTCCTTGGCTTTTTTACGGCCCTGGCAATTACGGACACACCCAGACAGTACTGTTTCATGGCAACAATGTTTTTATCAACATCGGCTATAACAATGGCTTGCGGCATATTGTAGTTTTACGGTTCCAATGAATAACCTCTTTCCTGAAGTTCTTCAACTTCTGCGTCGGTCATTGTGGCTCCTTTCTCTTTCAGTTGGGCAAAGAAGTCTTTATTGTTGTAATAGGCCATTCCCAGTATGCTTCTTTTGTTCAGACCTATAAAATCGTCACTCTCAACAACAAGGTTCAGGTCTGATCCGGCATCAATGAGCTTTTGGATAATAGTGGGGGATACCCCGTGTTTGTTTATTGTATACGCAAGTGCGCTCCATCCCAGGCTGTCTGTTTTATTAGCATCCGCACCACCATTAAGCAGCGATTCAACGATTCGTGCATAGATAGCTGTAGCGTTATGGCAGGCTTCCGCAATTACGGTAAGTGGTGTCTTGCCGTCTTTCGTTTCATTAAGGTCTACCAATCCGTTATTTGCCATAATGTCTACTATCCTGTCATAGCCCTTTTCGGGAAACCATGAATCTTCAAAATTAAGCGCCAGATAAATTGAGGGTGCATTATCCTTAGTAACCGCATTCATCAGTTCCTTTATTTCATTAAAATTCCGGTCGTCTATCGCTGATGTTAACTCATTATGCATTTGCTCACGCGATATAACAGCTGGAGGATTTCCGGTAGTAATTTTTTCTGCTGCCTGGTCGGTTGGTTTATTTTTTTTGAAAAAATTAAATAAGCTCATAATTGTAAATTTTGAATTAGTTTGTTCTTGTATATCCTTTACCCAGTTTTTCGTTTATCAGTTTGTCGCGCTCTTTTTCGGCTTTTTGTACGGAATCCAATTCTTTTATATTTTTCTGTCCGGCAGTTCCTGTTTTTCCGTAGGTAATATTTAATGAGGCACCATCCTGTACAACCTGCCAGAACTTATCGCTTTTAGCATCTTTATAGTGTAGTAATACCGCTTCGCCTTGTGCAACGTTTATTTCAGGCTTATAATATGAGGAAAGGTTCCATGCTGCCGACTCATAGATCATCTTTTCCCGAAGGTGGTGCAGGTATTCCACATCGGCAACTTCAAACTCCAGGGTGTACCGGTTCTTTTCAAGCTTCCTCTTGATAGGTTTTGATAGGATTACTTTGTTGGCAGCATCGATTACTTTCAAGGGTTCATTATCAAAGTGAACATAATACTGCCCATCCGACATTCCGCTGCTTGAAACTTTCCTGCCATATTGCAACGCAAGTTCCTCGTTGTGTTTTTGCCAATAGTCACGGTCATTTCTTTTTTTTCCTTCTTCAGGGGTGATTTCAAGCTTCACACCGTTATTATACTGATGCATTAAATCATATTCCTCCTTTCGCGGATGTTCCGTAACCAGTTTTTTCCATTCCTCTTTAGGAATCGGAAGTTTATTGAAATAAGGTCTTTCAATGTCCCCTGTTTCAAGCAGTATTTGCAAAGCAAAGTCTTTGGAACCGATATTGCTCCCCGCATCGGGGTGGTCTACGCGAACTTCGGCTATTACTTTGGTATCTTTTATGCTCTTTATTGTGATCGTGTATAGTGTTGCCATTTTGTAATTATTTATATTGCTAAGGTATAAAAAGAACCTGTCCTACAGTTTCTTAATGAAAGTTCGGCGGGAGTAAATGTATATTCGATTTTAAAAAATTACATTTCGTCCATACGGCGTAAAAACGCCTCACGCTGTTCGTTTTCCAGTTTTTCGTAGGTATCGGCTTTCGCTTCGTCCTGCGGTACACCCTCACCATAGCGATACATCAGGCCAAGGGTTTCTGTAGCCCGTACATTTCCAAGCTGCGAAGCTTTATCGTACCAGTTTACCGCTTTTTCCATATCCTGTGGCATATTGTTTCCTGTGGCATAAAAAGTACCCATATTGTAGCATGCCCTGTCGCTGCCAGCATTGGCCGCTTTCAGGTTCCAGTCTGTAGCTGTTTCTGAATCTATTTCGGTCCCGATGCCGGTGGCGTAATATACGTACAGTTCAAACATAGCATCGGCGTTGCCCGATGCAGCGGCTTTTTGGTGGTAGTCCAGGGATAATGCATAATCCGAAGGCAGCCAGAATTCGCCATTGTAATACAGCAATCCCAGTTCGTACAGCGCAGGACTATAGCCTTTTTCGCCAAGTTTTTTATAAATGTCGACATATATCCCGAGGGTTTCCTCCCCAAAGAAAGGTGCCGATTTCATCGACTCAAAATAGTATTTTGTATCGCTAAATAGTTGTTCGCTGGTGTATTTGTCAAAAGCATCATTGCTGATTACCGCTTTCAGTTCGTCGTGATCAATACGTTCCATGTTTTTTGATTTAGGTACTAATGTTATAAACATACAATTTTTTTCTCCATAGCGCTGCCTGATAATCGCCCGGGAAGGATAAGGCTTTGACTAATGATAGAACAGGAGATAATAAATGTAAAAAGCCCGGCAGGTAACCACCTTACGGGCTTTTTAATTTTCTGTAAAAACGATTACTTTAACGCTTCGAAATTTTTCTGCAGTTTGTTGTATTCTTTTCTGTCCGATGGGGAAGCTACCAGTGCTTCAACCTTCGGAAGCTGTACTTCAGCATCTGCTTTACGCTTGTGGTAAACCAGGAAGTCACCGTAGTTCCAGTTGTTAAGGAAATAGGATTTAATAGCAATGCTTTCTTTGTAATTGGCGTCAGCATTGGTCAGGTCTTTATTCATAAGGTAGCATGAAGCCAGCTGGTCATGCAGGAACGCTTTGTCGGTATCATCCCATTGCTCGTTAAGTGCATTCTTATACACATCGATAGCGTCTTGGTATTTGCCTTTCATAATAAGCTTTCCGGCATTATTGATATAAGGTGTTGTTCTGCTGCTGGTTTCAGGAAATGACGAATTGTCTGAAGAAGCAGAATCAGCCACGCCAATCTCTCCGTTAAAAACAGAATTCTTCAGGTAGTTAACCAGTTTTTGGTCAGAGTCGGTTTCATCAAAGAAATTCTGTAGCGGCTTGTAGTTCCCTTCGTTAAGCGGCACACTAACAAGAGTTGAATTGCTAAGCTTGTCATAAAGCGGATCGATAAGCTTATTGCCAGAAATATTCATTTCGGCAAATATTTTTCTCAACAAATCCAGTACCGCGATAAGGTGGGCTTTTTGCTCGGCATTTACCTGATCGTTAAAGGGAATTACAAATGCTTCTCCCAAAGTCCTTAAGGCAGCATTGATTTCGCCCGCATCAAGTTTTTCCTTTGCTTCAATCAGTTTT
The DNA here is from genome assembly GCF_013389455.1 of Flavobacterium inviolabile. Taxonomy (NCBI): domain Bacteria; kingdom Pseudomonadati; phylum Bacteroidota; class Flavobacteriia; order Flavobacteriales; family Flavobacteriaceae; genus Flavobacterium; species Flavobacterium inviolabile. Next base: position 2,403,165 of record NZ_CP058278.1, read on the forward strand.
TCCGGTGCTTTCTTCATGTTCTTTTTTGCAGAAAATAGCGAATAAATAATGAAGAGTGCGACGGCACCTCCTCCGATGTAAAAATAATTCATAATTTTTGGATTTAAGTCAGATGGTTAATTAGATGGTTCTTAAACGTCATCAGGTTAAAACGATGAACCTCACAAAAATAGAATTATTATTTATATAACCAAATGCTTACAAAAAAAATCATAAAAATTTCACATTAAGGAAAGGTTTAAAGAAACAGGCAGGAAAAAAGCCTTCACCGGGTTCTTTGGGTGTACTTTCGGGATAAGCGGTGCCAAAGGAAAATACCCGACCAGCAGAAAACGCACGTTAGTCTTGTATATCAGCTAGTTTACGTTTTGTAAAACAAATTTTACCTGACAAAGAGATTAAAGAGTCTTTGCCATATCAAAATAACGATCTAAAAAATAAACCGAAAAAGGCGGTATTAAACTAAACCGGATTGAATCGATTATTTCATACCAATACCTGGATACAACGAAACCAAAAACGGATATATCCGCTGGATTGGTTTCTGGATTTGCTGCGGTTATAGTTAGAACCGATTTGCTCACAGCGGGGTACCAAAAAAAGCTTCTCTTTTTCTTCTTCTTTTTTCTTTTGTCGTCTTATACTTGTGTGCACATAAAACCAGAAAAGCTGTGTATAAATCAAATATTAATGGAGTATCCAATAGAGAGGAAAAAAATAAAAATGAGGTTTGTATAGGTTAATATGAAAAGTCATTATATTATTCCAGTGGGATCAGACTAACAGACCCTCTAAACGTATAAAACCCTGCAATCGCAAGATTAGCAGGGTTTTTGTTTTAGGGAATTACCAAAATTCGTGCGTCTGATTTTTTAATTTCAATTCAGGATTTTTGTTAAATCAACGAACTCAAAGTTTTTATCAACCTCAAAGAAATTTCTAAATATGGCAGCGTGTCCACTACCAACCAAAATAAAAATACTTTTTGTATCAGGCTTTATTTGATTTTGAATATTGGAATACATAATTAAATTTCGTTTATACCAATCGGTAACAAGATTTGAACCGAAATAATCTTTATCTATCATTATTTTGTTAGCAAATGAAATATAGAAGCCAATATTATTATCCAATTTTGATTTTTCATTTATACATAGAAAAATATTGCTCAAATTATTTTTTTTCAAGCAATCATCAGATAAAGACATTTTTATTTCATTAAATTTCTTTTCTAAGCCAGGATTGGCATTTACTTCTTTTAACAAAATGTCAAATCTCATTTCTATTAAACTATCAATAGGATACAATTCCTGATGTTTTAATTTTTTTGCTAACCGAAATCCTAATTGAAAAGTTTCGCCTTCAGTATAAAATCTTTTCAATCGTTCTTTTTTTATGGTATCTGTAAACTTATTAAATTGATTTTTTAGGTACAATTGGTAATTTGAATTCAGTTCTTTCTTCTTATTGAAATTGCTTTCTACAAATATTTGATCAGGTTTATAAACGGATCCATTAATTTTGTTAACTATTTCATCTAAATCTTTTTGATTTTCTTTAGATAAGATATTTCTGTCCTCTGATTTAATCATATCATTTCCAGGATTATTAAAATGATAAGTTCCTAATAAAATAACCTTTACTTTTTCTTGAGCCGAAGTAAATGAAATTTGAAAAAGGAATAGAAAGAAGGCCAGGGTAATTTTACTAAAGTTCTGTTTTTTCATACGTTTAATTTGAGTTCACTAATAATTTGCAAAACTATGTAATCGTTTGTTATTTTATTAAAAAATAACTTACTTTTTCAAAAGTAAACAGTTAAATAGAAATAACGATTTTACCAACCATGTCCCTTTTTTCTATCCTTTTATATGCTTCTCTTACCTCATCTATTCACAAGCTAAAGTTTACGATGATTGTGGTAACAGTCAAATAATAAATATTGATAAGGTAAAAGCTAAATTATGGCGAATTTACCATAATTAAAAAAGTCATATCGGCTAAATGTTGGCTGGATTTTTTATAAAAAAACGCAACCCCTATATTATATAAGGATTGCGCTTTTTTGATGTGGACTTGATGGGATTACAATCGAACACCTAATTCCTATATTAATGTTCATAGATAAGCTTGAAAAAAAGCCTTGAATTCCTTTAAATAAAGGCTTTTGTAATTTTGATCTTTTATAAAAGTCTTAGTTATCTTTTTCGGTTTTTACTTTTTTTTCAAAATACTTACTTTTTTTTGTTTAAAAATGCACAAATGATCGGATCAAGGTGTTCGACAGTTGAACACAAGGTAGAAAGTAATAATTTTCAAATGTTACCTATTAAATACAATTGTTACAATATATTATTTAAGCAAGGGTCACCTAATAGGTTAGAAACTTTTCTAAACTCTGTTAAGTGTTTTTAATTTGCGAAGTTGATTTCCGAGCTCTTACACAACTAGTGTATCTCCTTAAATGTTAATTTTTTTTGTACTTATCTGTAAAACAGGTGTTTATACTGTTTTTTTGTTTTTATTAAAAACGTTACTTTATTGCTTTCAAGCAAGTTAACTTAATAAGAACATATGCAGGCTTTTGATTAGCCTTACATTTTATTGCTTAATACAAATCTTTTTTATTTCAAACGAATTAAATTAAAAAGATTTTCTCATAAGTTGTGTAAAAAAACTAATTAATAACATTAGATTAATTTAAACAGACTCTCATGAAAATTTCCCTCTCCATCTCGCTTCTTGTGCTATCGGGCCAATTTGCCTTTGGTCAAACCGTGGCTTTCAACAAAAGCGCATATTCAACAGGCGAAAACATTAAGGCCTTAGTAACTGGTGACCTTTTAGGGATAGAAAGCGACATCAAAAAAAGCTCATATTCTGCAAGTGCCGGTAATCTTGATCTTGGTAGCAGCCAAACCCCGGGCTTTAGCCGGGTGGACTTTAAGTTTAAGAACAACATTACAAAAAGTTATCTTTTAGGTATCCTGCCACCAGCAACTCCTGCAACAGAATCTTATGTGCTAGAAGTTACAAATCCCGCGGCATCGATCCAAGGAAATACAATCACAAAAATGTTTGACTACTTCCACATCGAGAAAAACAACCTTTTAGATGTAAGCCAGCGATCTGTCAAAAAATTTGGGACCGAAAACGCAGTAGGACTAATCCTTAACGCTAGCTTCTGTATCACAACTGTATCAGGACAGCCAGCAGTCTTTGTAATATGCAGATCGCTTTCAGTATCAAACCTTAAAAAACTTGGACTTGAAATGATGAAAGGATATCTTGTTGACATGAAAGACAAGCAATATCTCTCAGAAAAAGAGTATAATATCTTAATTGCTGCATTTGCACTGGGCCAGATCGGCGCCATCGTTAACAACAACTGTAGTCTCTTATTCAAATCACTAAAGGCACTTTCAGAAAGCCCCGATCTTAAGATTGCCATCGGATATTTCGAGCAGCTGTGCAAGACAACAGTGGTAATTTTGGAAAAGGTCAAAATCCCATAATCACATTCTGGCGTTCCTAACATCGCAAAATAAATGATTGTTTTTTCAAAAAACTTAAAGGACAATGATAAAGAACTTAAAACTTATGATCGCATTTTTAATGCTATCATCTCAGCTCATGGCACAGATTGCCAAAACCGGAAGACTGGAAAACGGATTGATTTTTTATTCTCCAATGGACGACAGTAGCTCGCCCACAGTAACGCTAAAAAGAATAGTCTTTTCACAGGATGAAAAAAAGCCACCGATATTCTCAAGCGGAAATCTAAACTACCCCAGTGACAAGGGACTGATAGTCGGAAGTGAAGCGCAATCATTTATCAACCTGCTTGATTTTGCAGAAGAGCAGGAGAAACGGAATCTCGTGTTCTGGTTCAAGATTGATGAGACCAAACCAGACTCGACCAAAATAAATGAAAAATTCAGAAATCTAGAATGTTATTTCTCATTAGATAAATCTCTCGCCATCCATACAGCAGAAACCAATGGAAAGCTGTCCTTGATAATGGAAAAACGAATTGACTCTGCCAAGGTAGAAAGAACAAACTTGGCAGCTTTAGAAACCGGTAGATGGTATATGCTCTCCTTGCCATTGAGCTATGTCGATAAAAACTACCAGATCAAGATGTTTTCATTCAAAGATGCAAACTTTTCAGAAGATGCACTTAAGAATGTAAATGCTTTTTCCACTTTGCTTAAAGCCCTGCCAAGCATCCCACAGCTTTTTTTAAACTTGAGCGCTGCCAAAGGCTCTTCTATCTCCATCAACGACCTAAGATTCTATGATCGCATCCTAGAAGAAATTGACTATCGACGCTTGGCCAGTTATACTACGGACAATTACTTAGAGATAGCCAAATACGAACTGGCTTATACGTATAAAAAACTAGCGGATGAATACTTTATCGCTAATAACCTGGAGCAGGCTAAAATCAATTATGGAAAAGCCTGGGAAATGTTCGACGGGAAGCCATTGAAAACAATCATTCTGGAAAATCTTCAAGAAATCAATCCAATATATGAAACCTATTATAAACTCTTAGAGAAGGATATTCAGTATAGGCAGTCGCTTATCCAACAAGGATACTCTTTCTGGGGGCAGGATTTTTCAAGCAAACCTTTATTCCCTGTCAATGAACTTAGGGACTTCAAAAAGACATTTGAAAATTTTCAGAAGACGTACAGCAGTATAGAAACATCTCTAGATAAGATATACGGACTGAATGAGCAGCAAATGAAGGAAAATATCTCAAAACTTACCAAGACCTATGAGGCAGATATCGCCACGACACAAGCACTTGAGAAAAATTATAAAATAGATTTTTATCAGGATCAGGAAAAATCCATAACCGGCAGGATGTCAGCAATCAGCTTCCGGAACAAACAGATAGAAAATGAGGTAAAGAGCAAAAATAAGGAACTTGATGCCAATGAGTCTAAAATAACCAGTGCAGTAACCTCAATGATTACTCAATCTGTAACTGGGGTTCCCATTGATCCCAGTAATAGTGTTGGCAACAACCTAAAAGTACTA